>CAZNJN010000110.1:0-7098 GCA_964573365.1 uncultured Oscillospiraceae bacterium | reverse complement strand
ACTCCTGACATCCACACTGCCAGTGTGGCACTCTACCAACTGAGCTAATGCCCCACGCTCACGCGCAAGGACTATTATAATAGATGATCACAGTTTTGTAAAGTGTTTTTTCGCGCTTCTTTTTCACTTGGTTTTTCTTCTTGGTGACCTCAGAATTCTTCATTCTCCGATTGTACGTCCAAAATCAAGGCGTCATCATCGTAATCATAGTAATCAAAGTCATCATCGTCGTCATCAGGAAGGGACTGCAGTATATCCAAAAGACGATGGTACACAATCCGCGTTACGGTCTGTTCATTACCATATTCGGTATACGTGAGCGTCACATAATCGCCCTCGCCTCCGCTTCCTTCAATGGCCGGGGCGCCTAAGAGGAAGGAAAGCACGGCGCCAGAATCCGTTTGGATCGAAAGCGCATTGCCCGCCTGCATAATTACGACGCCGTCTACAGTTACCGTCCGGATGGGTACAGCCGTAGGTATGGGTACAGGAACTGCTGTGGGTATTGGCACAGGGGGCGCGGTGGGTCTATGCACGGGAGCCGCAGTAGGCGTAATTGCCGTATAGATGACTCTTGTCACTACATTGCCGCGCGAAGGCTCGTAGTAATAGGTCACGTTTGCAAATGCGCCGGGATAGCCGCTGCCGATCACTTGCGCGTTTCCAAGCAAAAAGCTATACACATTTCCCGAAGCGTCCCGCACGGAAAGTGCGTTGCCGTTTTTAACAAGTACAGTTCCCTGCACAGTATAGTACTGCACCGGTAAATAGGTCGGGCTGGGCGACGGAGGCGTGGGATCAGGGGGCGCGAGCACCTTGATGGTTTTCGCGCGCGGCGCTTTGGAAGCGTAGCCGTCGTAGGTCACCTGAACAACCGCTCCAATCTTGAGATCATAATCCCCCGTAATTCGCGTTTGGGTATCCTTTGTGAAAGTATAAACGCTCCCGCTGTCCGTTAACAGAGTAACGGCTTTTGTCGCCAAGCTCTTTACCTTGCCTTGAAGCTTTTTGTTTGCCAAAGGATCGGGCGCATCATCGCCAATTTTTACCGTATTGATCTTTTGGGCGGCAGGTAAATTATCTAAATCACCCTTGTAAGTAACGGTAACGATGTTCCCCAGCTTTAAGTCTTTGGAAGCCCCGGTAAACCTCGTAGCCCCATCGTGTAAAAAGCCGTATACATTTCCCGTTTCGGTCTGAATATGCATAAAGCTGTCGTCAAACTGCGATATGATCCCGTTGAGCGTCTTTTCTTCGCTGCCCGCTTGAAGCACCGTCACCTTAATTGCTTCGGGAGCCTCTGCCAAGCTTCCGCTGTAAGCGACCTCGACAAGATCGCCCGGTTTTGCTTCCACATTATAAAGCTGCGTAAGTAAAAAAACGAGGCTGCTCCCGTTTTCCGCATTCACAACGATCGTATTGTCCGCCGCGCTTATAAGCTTTCCCTTCACCTTGCCCGAAGCTTTGTCCGTAGGCGTCGGCATGCTTTCGGATGCGGCGTCCGTCTTAATCAAAAGATCTACCACCTCTTCAATCTGCTGACTTTCATCACAGCCCGTGCGTGTAAAGAGGGAATAGGTACAGCCCGTGGATTCATCGTACCACTGTGCCAAGCCCTCGGAATTTGTGTCGCTGCAGCGCAGCGTATAGCTCCCGCCGTTTGTCACATTGCTCTCAATACTATGCAGTACGTTCAGTTCGTCATAGACGCCGGAAATATCCACCTTTTCATCCTTGTTGTCTATTTTAGCCGCACGATAGGTATATTCATCGCCACCATAGGTAAATACGATTTCTGAGATGCGCGGTTCCATATTGATATAAGTATATCGTATGCCCGTTGCACCCTTCGGCGCGTCGGAAAGGATGACCTCCGGCACGGCTTTGCGCAGTTCCTCGTATGAATCCACCTCCACCAAGGGATTTGCGAGACCTGTCGAGGAGCTCTGGGCAGAAGCGTCGGCAGGCGCGTTTTGCTTCGCGCAAGCGCAAAAAATCAATAGTCCCGCAAGAAGCATAGCCGAAACGCGAAAAATGTTGTTTTTCATACGAATACCCTTTCAGCAAAAGCTTTGTTCTTTCATCAATATACATGCTTGAACAAGACTTTGCAATGCGTTTACGCTGCCCGTCACGGAGCAAAGCGCATTACGCTTCTTTATACGTTCGCAAGGATCTTTTGTTTGCGTTCAGCTTTACTCGCTTTGCTTTAGACGCCGCATTGCCGTTCTAAACTCAAACGCAAAAAGAATCGCCGTAAATGTCACCGCCAAGAAATCCGCCGCCGGCTCGGCAGCATAGACCGCCAACGTGGGTTTTTGGAAAAAAACGCGCGGCATAACGTAAATAAGCGGTAAAAGCAATATAAACTTTCGCATAACAGCAACCGCGATAGACGCTTTCGCGTTTCCAATCGAAAGAAACGTCATTTGGCAGGCGATCTGTATGCCAAAGAGCAGCAGCACCGCGCAGTAGATGCGCAAAGCGGAGGCAGTAAAGGATACAAGCGCAGCGTCGGGCGTAAATATGCCGGCGAAGACCTGAGGAAAGAGCATAATCAAAAGCCAAAGCAGCGACGAATAGAGTAGGCTGCTTTTGAGCAGCAGAAAAAAGGTTCCCTTGACGCGCTCTGCGTTTCGTGCACCGTAGTTATAGCTCATAATCGGCTGCGCGCCTTGGCCTAAGCCCTGGAGCGGCATCATGGCAAACTGCATCACGCTTGTAAGAATCGTCATCGCGCCCACGGCCATATCGCCGCCATAGCGAAGCAATGAAGCGTTAAAGCATACCGATATGACGCTCTCACTCGATTGCATGATAAATGGCGCAAGTCCCAACGCGGCACAGGGGAGAAATACCTTGGCAGAAAGTCCGAAGTTTTCTTTTTTGAGGCGAAGGATCGTTTTTTTGCCCCCAAGAAACAGCAGTACCCATATGCAGGAAATCGCCTGTGAAAGAATCGTCGCAAGCGCCGCCCCGCGCACGCCCATATCAAAAACAAAAATGAAAATTGGATCAAGCACGATATTGCAAAGCGCTCCGATCAGCACCGTGCGCATACTGATCTTGGTATAACCCTGTGCGGTAATAAACGCGTTCATGCCAAGCGTCATCTGCACAAAAACCGTGCCGAGCGCATAAATATTCATATAGCTTGTCGCATACTCGATCGTGTTTTCGCTTGCGCCAAAAGCGAGCAGAAAATTGCGGTTCCATACCAGCAGCACCGCGGTAAGCAGAGCGGATACCACAAGCTGCATCACAAAACAGTTGCCCATGATTTTTTCTGCTTGTGCATTGTTGCCCTCTCCCATGCAGATCGAAGCGCGCGGCGCACCGCCGGAGCTTGTGAGCGCCGCAAAAGCCGATACCACCATGATAACCGGAAGGCACACACCGACGCCGGTAAGTGCAAGCGAACCGTCCACCGGCATATGTCCGATATAGATTCGATCCACAATGTTATAGAGCATATTGATAATTTGCGCCGCCACCGTGGGGATCGCAAGCTTGAAAAGGAGCTTGCCCAAGGATTCCGTAGCTAAAAAGTCATTTGTCTGCTGCATTTTTTATAATCCCTTCCGTTCTGCTTCATGTACGTTTTCAAAACCGGCCCCTTCAATGACGCGCAATTTTACTTTACTTTTTTGAAAAACGGCATAAGCCCACTTATAACGCTTATAAACAGTCAATGGTAAATCATTATAAGTCGATATTCATGCGCGTCAAGTAAATCGCGGTTAAATATATCTTTATTTAGCCGATAGTATAGATGCGAGGGTGTTGTGATGGGGCAGAGGCTCCATCGTGCTTTGCGGGAGAGGAGGTCCCATGATTATTCAAAATTCCAATGTTCAATTCAAGGCATCGTCTGAACGGACGGAATACTATTCAAAAAGTGAAAGCGCAGAATTTTGGTCGGGCGAAAAAAGCAGCGCGCAAAATGTGGAAAACGAAAGCGGCGTGGTGCTTGATTTAGGTACTGCACCGCAAAAGTCCGTCGTTTATTCGCAAAAACCGTCTTCGTCTGTAAAAAGCAGCTTTGATTTTAGCGACAAGCATCACGCCGAAATCATCACGCTGCAAACCCTGATCGAGCTGTTAACGGGCAAAAAATTTCATTTTGCGAATCTTGATCTGGATCTAAGCGGCAGTAGCTCATCCCTTTTCCCCATGTCATTTGGCGCTGCGTCCGCGCCTACGCCTGCAAACGGCGGCTGGGGCTTGATTGTTGACTCGCAGGAATACTATGAGGAAACGGAGAGCGTAAGCTTTGAGGGCAGCGGTTCGCTGCAGTGCGCCGACGGAAGAAGCATCGATTTTTCCGTGTCGCTCTCCATGTCGCACGCTTTTTCAGAGTCCAATCATTTCACTTTGCGAGCGGGCGAGGCTCGCTTATGTGATCCGCTCGTGATCAATTTTGATGCGGCAAGCGCCGCTTTATCGGATAAAAAGTTTTGCTTTGACTTAGACGCCGACGGAAAAAGCGATCAGCTATCCTCTTTGCTCGGCGGCAGCGGCTTTTTAGCGCTCGATAAGAACGGCGACGGCACGATCAACGATGGAAATGAGCTCTTTGGCGTTCAGTCCGGCAACGGCTTCTCCGATCTCGCCGCATATGACAAGGATCAAAACCAATGGATTGACGAGAACGATCCTATTTTTGACAAGCTTCGTATTTGGGTAAAGGATGAAAACGGCAATTCAAAGCTTTTCGCCTTAGGTGAAAAAGGAATCGGCGCAATTTATCTTGGTAACGTAGCAACGGAATACGGCTATAAAACGCAAGCAAATGAGATCAACGGTCAGCTTCGCAGTACGGGAGTTTTTCTGCGTGAAAACGGTACTGCCGGCACTATGCAGCATATTGACATGGCAATATAACAGTACAAAAAAGCGCCCGCCTTTCCATCGAAAGACGGGCGCTGTGTATTATTGTTCTTTTTCCGCAATCTCATTATAATTGATGCACTTTTCCGGATCATCGTCGAGCCACAGGCGTTCCATATTATAATACTGCCGCTCCTCCGGAATAAAGATATGCACCAGTACATAGCCATAATCCTGCACGATCCATCTTCCCTGCGTATAGCCCTCCGTGCGCTTAAGCTGCAGCCCGATGCCGGATGATTTTTCTTCCAGTTCGTCGCTGAGCGTCTTTACCTGCGTTACAGACGTACCGCTGCAAATGACGAACCACGATGCAATGATAGTCTTGTCCTCCACATAAATAGCCTTGATGTCCTGCGCTTTCTTGTTGTAAAGTACCTCGCAGACCTGCATCACTTGATTTCGGACTTCTTCGTTCAATGCTGTTCCTCCTTTTGTTGTATTGATAAATATGGTTCTAAAACATGCGGATAATACTTATTCCGTCATCCTGCAATTTTGAAACGCAGCTACTGCGCGTTCAAACGCGCATTGAGGATAGACTCTCTTGCCGCGATCACACCCGGATGAAGCTTTTTACCCTTCTCGCGTACAAAGCGGATGCTCTGCTCCATGCAGGCAAGCACCCCCTCATCTAAGCCCGCCCTTGCTGCCGCGCGTATCTCCTCAACCCCCTCGTAGCAGCGTCCGGGTTCCGTTTTATCGGCTAAATAAATGATCTTTTCCAGCTTGGTCATGTTCTCTTTGCACAGCGTATGATAATAGATCGCCGAAAGAACCTCCTTATCCTCTACGCCGTATTCGCGCTTTGCGACCTCCGCTCCTAAGGGTCCGTGGATGATAGATAAGGATACCGCTTTGAGTGCCTCCACGTCAAGCTTGTATTCTTCGCAGAGTCTGCACTGTTCCTGCGGCGCGAATTTGGCACAGTCATGCAGCAGCGCCGCAAGCCGCGCTTTTTTCGTATCTATGCCGTAGCGCGCCGCCAGCTCGATCGCGCAGCGTACCGCACCCATCGTATGCACATAGCGTTCCGGCTTGATCGAAGTGCGCAGCTTTCTCTGCATAGTCTTCAAGGCCTGCGGAAAATACAGTCCCTGTTCATACATAAAAGTCTCCGCTGCAAACGGCACAAGCTGAGAAACCGGCATCGCCTCGCGCATGGCTTCCCGTATTTGTGTAGAAGAAATTTCGGGTCCGGAAAAGGTACTGAGCCTGCAATGCGCGCCAAAGCGCTCGTTAAGAATTTCCGCCTGTTTTTCAAGGTCAGCCACAATGCCGCCGCGTCCTGCCGCAATAAATTCCGTCTCACGCATCAGCGCCTGCGCTTCATGCCAAGTCGGAAGATCAAGCAGCATGTCCGCACCGATCACACAATACACCTGCGCGCCGGCAAAAATGCGTTTTATCTCGCGCACCGTATCGATGGTATAGCTCTTGCCCTCGCGCTCAAGCTCCAATGCCGACGCGCAGAGCTTCGCTTTGCCTTGTACGCTTAGCGACGTCATGCTAAGGCGCAGCGCCGCCGGTACATGCTCGGCGATCTCCTTATGCGGAGGATCCTTCGCTACCATAAAAAGAACGCAGTCAAGCTCAAATTCGTCCCGTATTGCCTCCGCTACGGCAATATGCCCGTTATGGATGGGGTTAAAGCTTCCCCCGTATATTCCGATTTTCATATTTTTAGTATAACCCCTGTATACTTGTTCCGCAATTGTAAAAAATAAGGCTATGAAAGAAAAACATTTGCTCAACGAATACTATAAGCGCCGTCTTTACGGCGGAAAAAGCAGGCTTGCGCGCTGCGTAGACTTTTTCGTGTTTCGACTCATTCTTTTCGTCGTGGTCTATTTGTGGCTTTCCTCCAAGCTGGCCGATCCGTTTTTACAGTGGTTTTTAAGCGGTGTTTCACTCCTGCTCTTTAGCGTAGCCGCGGAGCTTTATAAGAGCATCCGTCTGGATCGTTTCAAGAAAAAAGAGCTCGAGCGCCTGCGCCAGCTCTATATCCGCACCCAGATCTTGTTTTTAAGCGGAGAAGCTTACACGAACATAGTACATAGCTACGCGCGCGCACACAAGGACGCTTATGATGGAGCCTGTCTTGTGCTTCCTCTACAAAAAAGCGAGCCGCTTGGAGCAGATACGCTTCTTGCAATCTACCGTCTTGCGCTTTTGCGAAACTGTAATACAGTCGCCCTTTTTTCGCCC
>CAZNJN010000109.1:3520-7152 GCA_964573365.1 uncultured Oscillospiraceae bacterium | reverse complement strand
AATATCGGTCCGATCTCCTCGCTCATACCGTATTCGATCACCATCTTACGTGCGCTTTCTGTCGCCTGCTTCAGATCCGCGATCGCGCCGGTGCAAATATCGTCGAGCGCAAGGCTTTCCGCTACCCGGCCACCCATGCTCATACATATCTGATCAAGGATCTTATTACGGGACACATGGCTGTTGTCGTTGTCCGGCATAATCATGGTATAGCCCGCCGCCTGTCCGCGGGGAATAATCGAAACCTCATGCACCGGATCGCAGTTTGGCAGGCAATGTGCGACGATGGCATGTCCCGCCTCGTGATAGGCGGTAATGCGCTTATCCTCGTCCGTGATCACGCGGCTGCGCTTTTCAGGTCCGACCATCGTGCGGGTAATCGCCTCTTCCAGCTCCGGCATATCAATAAACTTCTTTTTGAAGCGCGCGGTGAGAATGGCGGCTTCGTTCAAGACGTTTTCTAGATCCGCGCCTGTAAAACCGCTCGTGCGCTTTGCGAGCACCGCGAGATCGACGCCGGGCGCAAGCGGCTTGCCCTTTGCGTGTACTTTAAGAATCTCCTCGCGCCCCTTTACGTCGGGATAGTTCACGGTAATCTGCCTGTCAAAACGACCCGGCCGCAAAAGTGCGGGATCGAGAATGTCGGGACGGTTCGTCGCCGCAATCACGATAATACCTTCGTTTACGGCGAAGCCGTCCATTTCGACAAGAAGCTGATTGAGCGTCTGCTCGCGCTCGTCATGTCCGCCGCCTAAGCCAGCGCCGCGCTGACGTCCCACGGCATCGATTTCATCGATGAAGATAACGGCGGGCGCTGTTTTTTTCGCCGTTGTGAAAAGATCACGGACGCGGCTTGCGCCTACGCCGACAAACATCTCCACAAAATCCGATCCTGAGATCGAATAGAACGGTACGTCCGCCTCTCCCGCGCAGGCCTTTGCTAGCAACGTTTTGCCTGTGCCCGGAGGGCCTACAAGCAGAACACCCTTAGGGATACGCGCGCCCATCGCCGTGAAGCGCTTGGGATTGCGCATGAAGTCTACGACCTCCATCAGTTCCGCTTTTTCTTCGTCCTCGCCCGCTACGTCCGCAAAGGTGACGCGATTTTTCATATCCGTCTGCACGCGCGCGCGGCTCTTGCCAAAGCTCATCACCTTGTTGCCGCCGCCCTGGGACTGCATCATAAAGTAGAAGAACAGTCCAAATGCGCCGAATATGATGATATAGGGAAGAATGATCTCCCAAATCGAGGTTTTTTCCGGCTCGGCAGGTATGTAGTCGAAGCCGTAATCGCCCGTCGTGATCTCCTCGGCACTTTTATTCGTCTTTCGGGCGGCAATAATCGCCATATCCTCTTCAAAGCGATACTGCGAGGGAAGCGTCGTGTAAAAATCATACTTTGCGGGGAAAAGCTCTGGTTTGATCTGCGAATCCTTTTTCAGACCGATCAACTGTTGCTCAGAAACTTTGACAGCGCTGATCTCTCCCTTTTCCGCAGACGCAAGAAAGTCCATATAGCTGACTTCCTCCGCCTTGGAGCTGGAAAAATCGAATCCGCTGGCTAAAAATATGATGACAGCAAGGATCAGCAGGTAAATAATCGGGGTGCGAAATCTGTTGCCATTATTGTTCAACAATCTTGTCCTCCTGTTTATAGAAGCGTGTAAAATACACGTTGTCTCAAAAGCCTTTGAACAGTTTATCATAGTTTTTATGCTTTTCAAAGTATTGAATTGCAGATTTCTTGTGAAAAATCGTTTACAAACAGCGAGAATTTCGCTATAATAATACTCAATATCAAAACGATGATTGGGACAGGCAAAAACCGGCATGCCCGTCAGCGAGCCGCAAAAAGGTGTGAGTGCGGCGGTAAGCGGCAGTTTTTGTATCCCCCATGAGCGCAGGGTCGAAGCTTAGTAGACTTTGACGTAAGCCCGACGTTATCCGGGCAGCCGAAAACAGCTTTCGGCGTTGAGCGGACGCTTGCAAAAAGCGTCAACTCGGGTGGTACCGCGCAATCGACTGCGTCCCGATCGGGATGCAGTCTTTTATTATGGAAATTATTAGGAATGGAGTCGATCAAATGTATAAAAAAGTTCCGACCTCTCTGGATTTTGTAGAGCGCGAAAAAGAAGTGCTCTCTTTCTGGAAAGAAAACGAGATTTTTGAGAAGAGCGTAAAGCTGCGTGAAGGCGCTCCCGCCTATACCTTTTATGATGGACCGCCGACGGCAAACGGAAAGCCGCATATCGGCCACATCCTTACACGCTCGATCAAGGACATCATCCCGCGCTACCGCACGATGAAGGGCTATGATGTGCTGCGCAAGGCCGGCTGGGACACGCACGGCCTGCCCGTGGAGCTGGAGGTTGAAAAGCAGCTGGGTCTTGACGGCAAGGAACAGATCGAGAAGTACGGCGTCATCCCCTTTATCCAAAAATGTAAGGAATCCGTCTGGAAATACAAGGGCGAGTGGGAAGTGATGTCCGATCGCATCGGTTTTTGGGCGGACATGGAAAATCCTTACATCACCTACGAAAACGACTATATCGAGTCGGAGTGGTGGGCGCTCAAGGAAATTTACAACAAGGGACTTCTTTACAAGGGGCATAAAATTGTGCCTTACTGCCCGCGCTGCGGTACCGCGCTTTCCTCACACGAGGTCGCGCAGGGCTACAAGGATGTAAAGGAGACCTCCGCTACCGTCCGTTTCAAATGCACAGACGAGAACGCCAGTTTCCTTGCTTGGACGACTACGCCTTGGACGCTGCCCTCCAACGTATGCCTCTGCGTCAACGCGAACGTGCTTTACTGCCATGTGCGGCATAACGGCGAGGTCTTTATCATGGCGAAGGAATTGGTCGCGACCGTCCTTGGCGAGGATGTGCAGATTCTTGACGAAATGTATGGTTCAGAGCTTGTTGATCGCGAATATGAACCGCTCTTTGAATGCACCGCAAAAGCTGCCGGCAAAAAGCGCGCTTTCTATGTGATTGCCGACGATTATGTTACGACCACGGATGGCACCGGCATCGTACATAACGCACCCGCGTTCGGCGAGGACGACTATCGCGTCTGCATGGCGGCCAATATGCCCTTTATCCAAATGGTTGATACGCGCGGCAGGATGTGCGGCGGAACGCCTTGGGACGGCGTCTTTGTTAAGGATGCCGATAAGCTTGTTCTTGACGCTCTCAAGGATGCCGGTCTGCTCTTTGCCGCGCCCGAGTTCGAGCACAGCTATCCCTTCTGCTGGCGCTGCGACACGCCGCTTATCTATTACGCCCGCGAGAGCTGGTTCATCAAGATGACCGATGTGCGCAACAGACTTTTAGAGTATAATCAGCGCATCAACTGGATACCCGAAAACATCAGGGACGGTCGCATGGGCAACTTCCTTGAAAACGTTATCGACTGGGGCATATCAAGAGAAAGGTACTGGGGTACGCCTTTGCCGATCTGGATGTGCGAGGACTGCGGTGAGATTCATGTTGTGGGCAGCCGTGCGGAACTGCGCGAGCTTAATCCCGATGTACCCGAAGATATTGAGTTGCATAAGCCCTATGTCGATCCAATCACCTTTAAGTGCAAGAAATGCGGCGGAGTTATGCGCCGCGAGCCGGTTGTCATCG
>CAZNJN010000109.1:0-3510 GCA_964573365.1 uncultured Oscillospiraceae bacterium | reverse complement strand
CATGCCCTTTGCGCAGTGGCACTATCCATTTGAAAATAAGGAGCAGTTTGAAAAGCGCTATCCAGCAGACTTTATCAGCGAAGCTATCGACCAGACACGCGGATGGTTCTATACGCTCTCGGCGGAGGCCGCTCTGCTTTTTGATGATCCCAGCTTCTTGAGCTGCATTGTCATGGGTCATGTGCAGGATAAAGAAGGCCGCAAGATGAGCAAGCATCTGGGCAATGTTGTCGATCCTTGGACAGTGCTTGACAAGCAGGGCGCGGACGCGGTGCGCTGGTACTTCTACACAAGCTCTATGCCTTGGCTCCCCAACCGCTTCAGCGCGGAAGCCGTAAGCGAATATCAGCGCAAATTTATGGGTACGCTTTGGAACACCTATGCTTTCTATGTCCTCTATGCGGACATCGACGGCTTTGATCCTACGAAGCATAAGCTTATAAAGGAAAATCTCACGCCCATGGATCGCTGGGTGCTCTCGCGGCTGTATACGCTTGTCGGTACCGTCGATCAGTATTTGAACGATATGAAGATCACCGAAGCGGGACGAGAAATGCAGCGCTTTGTGGACGATCTTTCCAACTGGTATGTGCGGCGCTGCCGCGAGCGTTATTGGGGCAAGGAAATGACTGCCGACAAGGAAGCCGCCTATATGACGCTCTATACCGTGCTTGAGACCCTCTCGAAGATTTGCGCGCCCTTCATCCCCTTTATGGCGGAAATGATCTATCAAAACATCGTCCGTTCGGTCAATGCGGATGCGCCTGAAAGCATACACCTGTGCGACTGGCCTGCTGTGGATGAAGGCTTTATCGACGATGACATGGAAGCGCGCATGGATGAGGTTTTGCGCATCGTAGTACTCGGGCGCGCGGCAAGAAATACCGCCAACATTAAAAACCGTCAGCCGATCGGCGATATGTATGTGCAGGGTTCCAAGCTTCCCGATATGTTTGTCTCGATCATTTCCGAGGAGCTGAACGTGAAAGCCGTCCATTTCGTAGAGGACGCTTCCTCCTTCATCAGCTACCGCGCGAAACCTCAGCTAAAGACTCTCGGGCCTCGCTACGGGAAGATTCTTCCGAAGATCAACGCGTATTTGCAAGCAGCCGGCGTAGGGGATCAGGTCGTAGCTATGCACAAGCAGGGTAAAAACTTTGAGTTCGACATCGATGGAACGCTTGTCTCGCTTACGCAGGACGATGTGTTGATCGATACCATGCAAAAGGAAGGCTTTGTTACCGAAACCGAGCGTGAGCTTTCCGTCGTGCTTGATACCAATCTCACCCCCGCTCTTATCGAAGAAGGCTTTGTGCGTGAGCTGGTCAGTAAGATTCAGACAATGCGAAAGGAAGCCGGTCTGGAAGTAACCGATCATATCGTGCTCTACTACAAGGGCAGCGATACGATCCATGACATTTTTGACCGCTTTGGCAAGGATATCTGTGACGACACGCTAGCGAGCTGCGCACACTGCGCTGAAGGCGGCTTTAGCAAGCAATGGGATATCAACGGCGAAGCGGTAACCTTGGGCGTCGAAAAGGAATAGCTTTATTTCTAGCAAAAGGCTGCCTGTTTGTATGTGCAGGCAGCCTTTTGTATCATAAGAGGCAAGGAGATAGAATGCAAAACGATATACTGGGCGTTGATCTTGCGCCATTACAAGCAAAAAAGCTTTTCCTCCTTGATATGGACGGAACGATTTACAATGAGGACACGCTTTTTGCGGAAACTCCAGCGTTTTTAAGCGCTATCGGGCGAATTGGGCGCTATGTTTTCATCACGAATAATTCTTCCAAATCTGTAGATCGCTATGTAGAAAAGCTTAACAGAATGGGTGTGCGCGCGACTAAGGAGGATTTTTACACCTCGACGCTCGCAACCGCCGCCTACTTAACGGAGTTTTTTCCCAATCAGCTTATATTCTGCGTGGGTACTAGGGATTTTATTGCCGAGCTTAACGAAAGCGGCATACGCACTACCGAGAAGATTGAGCCAAACATCACAGCGGTCGTTGTCGCATTTGATCGCGAATTAACCTATCAAAAACTTCGCGATGCCTCCGAGTTGCTCACGCACGGCTTGCCCTTTATCGCCGCGAATCCGGATCGCGCCTGTCCCGTTTCCTTCGGCTTTGAGCCGGACTGCGGCGCGATCTGCGAGGCGCTTTTCTTTGCCACAGGGCGACGTCCTGTGTATATCGGAAAACCCGAAGCAACAATGATCGATTATGTGGTCGCCCATTCACCCTATACCAAGGCGGAAACCGTTATCGTAGGCGACCGGCTCTACACCGACATCGCCTGCGGAGAAAAAGCCGCTGTAGATACCGTGTGCGTGCTCACGGGAGAGGCCACCTTAGAGGATATCGAAAGCGGAAGTATACGCCCAAGCTGGGTTCTTCGTAGCGTTGGGGATATCACCGCGCTGCTTTCTTCTCAGAATCGTACATAATATATATATATACTTTTTTTATAACGCGTGACTTTCCCATACGTTTCTGTTATAGTATAGACACTAAAACAAGTCTATGCACGCATTTTGTTTCCAGCTATTATCTTTGCACAAGCTTTCATCTGTCCATCGTGACAGTGAAAAAACAAATAAGCATATAAAGCGTAAGGAGGCAGTCATGGCGTATCCTAAAACAGGTAACGAGGTCTATGTCGGTTTTTCTCTTTCCAACACTATGTTTGAGGGCTTAGGGAAAGGCACAATAACACGCGAGCCTGTATCGGCGGACTATCTGCGTGAGCTTTTCAAAACCTATGGTGTAATCGTATCTGTAAAGCCCGAACAGCATGAATTGCTTAAAAAAGTGAACGAGCACTATGGTCTTGAGCTGGAAATCCCGGATAATCTGAAAATTGTACAGCTTTCTGAAAAAAATAGACGTCTGGTTATCATCACAACGCAGGGTCTTCGTCGTTCGGGCGGAGCGCTTTTGCCCAGCTATACGCCAGAGGAATTGGAAGAAGCAACCTTCGGATTTGTGAAGTATTATGTACAGCACCGCCATTACGACGACCTGACCGCGGAAAATGAATCGCTTAAAGCGCAGCTCGAAAACGAGTCTGCATGGCGCGAACGCAGCAATGAAATTTAGCTTTCCATGTAAAAGGGCTGCTCCGAATCTACGGAGCAGCCCTTAATTTTTGCTGATTCTGTGCCGATCAGACAAGCTCGATCATGCACATTTCAGATCCGTCGCCGCGGCGAGTACCAAGCTTGAGAATGCGGGTATAACCGCCATTACGGTTCTCGTACTTGGGAGCGATCTCGTCAAAGAGCTTCTCGATTACGGGATGCGCTTTTTCCTTGGAACGCTTTGCGTACTCCGGCTTCGTCTCCTTGTCCTCGCGGGGCAGGGGCATGTCATACAGGTAAGACATGAACATGCGGCGGGCATGGAGCTTGCTGGGCAGATCGTTCTCTCGCGTGACCTTCACAACCTGCTGTTTTTCGTTTCTGATTTCTTTTTCGACGCTGATTGAGTTTTTATATTCCTTG
>CAZNJN010000108.1:0-7258 GCA_964573365.1 uncultured Oscillospiraceae bacterium | reverse complement strand
TTGCCCTGCATCCGTACAAAAAGAAGGCTGTAGCTTTTCATTTTGCTACAGCCCCGCGGCGTTTTGAACGGTTTCGCCGTTCACCTTCAAAATCATGTCTCCGGCTTTTAATCCTGCGTCCTGCGCCGGTGAAGCCATAGAACCGCCAACGCTTAGAAACGCGCCCAAGCCTACGATGAGCGCACCCGGCAAATACAGCGTTACGCCGATCGCTTCTCCCCCGGGCATGACATAAATACGCTCCCTGTACTGCACATCGACCCTGCGAAGCGTGATTAGACTGCCAAGCTTTATGCGCAGCACGCTCTCGCCGCTTTTTTGCAGTATTCGTTCATCCGTGCTGCTTTGAACGGTATAAAGCTCATCAGAGAGTGTAAGCGGCGCGGGCGCTTTGGCTATCTGATCGGTTTTTATATCATTGGTGATGTATAGCGTATCGGGCAGCTCCGCCAGATAGCGTGCCGGCTGACTCATATTCAACAAGCAGAGCAGCAGACAAAGCAAAACCCCTATTTTTTTTAATCCCGAATGTTTACTCACGGCACGCCCCTAAAATAAAAAATCACCGCGACACTTGATCGCAGTGATAATCTGTGTTTGTTTGTTCTTCGGTATGCCAGACAATATCATGCAGCGGCGCTTAGTTTTGCCGTAAAGCCGCCTTTTGTTTTTTTGAGGAGGCAAGTAATTCGCGCGCATGCTCCTGTCCGAGCTTTGAGTCCGCTTCACCGCTCATCATGGCGGAAAGGCGTTTAACAGAGCCTTCCTCGTCCAGTTGAATCACATTCGTATGCGTGGATTTTCCGTCGTCCGTTTTTTCCACCATATAATGCGCGTCCGCCATCGCGGCAATCTGCGGAAGATGCGTAACGCAAAGGATTTGATGGAGCGCAGAAATTTTTACCATTTTTTCTCCGACGACAGACGCCATCTTTCCGCTGATACCCGTATCGATCTCGTCAAAAATCAGCGTAGGCATCGCGTCCCGGTCTGCAAGAATCGTCTTAAACGCGAGCATGATTCTTGAAAGCTCGCCACCCGAGGCGACCTTCGATAGCGGCTTGAGCGGTTCACCCGGATTGGCGCTGAGCAAAAATTCTACTTGATCCTCTCCGTTTGCAGTGAAAAGGGTCTTTTCTGCTTTTGAAAAAACCGTGGAAAAATCCGCCTTGCTCATTCCTACTTCCCGCAGCTCCTTGATCATTTGCGCGTCCAGTTTTTTTGCGCTTTGCCTTCTAAGCTCCGAAAGCTCCCGCGCCGCTTCAAGGTATGCCGTTTCCACCTCGCCGATCTTTCTTTGGAGCGCTTCCCGATCCGCCGCCGCATTGATAATGCTTTGCAGCTTTTCCTTTGCCTTTTCACAAAAAGCCAGTATTTCTTCGATGCTGCCCCCGTATTTTCGTTTAAGCGTCATGATTGCGTCTAAACGATTTTCTATCTCGCCAAGACGCTCCGCATCAAATTCAAAGTTGTTTTTGCAATCCCGCAGCGTATAGCCTATGTCCTCTATGCCATAATATGCATCCGCCAGGCGCGAAGAAAGCGCTTTGTATTCTTCCGAAAACTCCGCAATCTCCTCCATGCTATGCTTGGCATGCTGCAAAGCCTCCAGCGCACCCCGCTCCTCGTTGATGCCGGCATAGCTTGCTTCAAGCGCACTCATGATTTTTTCAGCGTTGGAGAGCCGCGTGCGTTCCCGTGTCAGTGTTTCCTCCTCGCCTGATTCCAGCTTCGCAGCTTCGATCTCGCGAATCTGGTACTCCAAAAGATCCGTTTCCCTTTCGCGTTCCTCCTCGCTCATCAAGCTACCCTTGCTTTGCGCGATCAGCTTATGATAAAGAGAAGCCGCTTTCGCCGTCTTATCCTTGGCGGAATTCATCTTTTCAGGCGGTGCGCAAAGGTCTAAAAAATCAACATGCGTAAGCGGATTGAGCAGCGATTGATGTTCATGCTGACCGTGAACGTCGATCAAATGATCGGAAACAGCTTTCAGCACGTTTAGCGTGATTAGCGTACCGTTGATGCGGCACATGCTCTTACCTGCGGCTGTGATCTCCCGCGAGAGAATCAATGTGCCGTCGTCCTCCGCATCGATGCCGTTCTCCTCCAGCACCTTTTGAATCTTAGCTTCGCAAATCTGTGAAAATTCCGCTTCGACCTTTGCCTTTTGCTCGCCGTGCTTAATAAGCTCACGGCTGGCGCGCTCGCCCAGCACCAGATTGACGGAATCGATGACGATCGACTTTCCCGCGCCCGTTTCACCGGTAAGAATGTTAAGTCCCTCGCTAAACTCCAAATCCAGCTTTTCGATCAGCGCCACATTCGTAATACTCAGCCTTTGCAGCATTTTACGCTCCTAGTTCTTCATCATGTCCCTAAACTTTTCCACAAGCCTGTGGATGTCGGCGTCCTCGTTGACAGCGATAAAAATCGTATTGTCTCCGGCGATCGTGCCGACGATCTCTTTCCAATCCAAGGAATCGATCGCCTCCGTCGCGGCGTTCGCGGTTCCCGTCATGGTCTTGATCACAACCAGATTTCCGGTCGTGCTGATCGAAAGCACGGCATGGGCAAAAATGCTGATAAAGCGTTCCTGTCTGCCCGTTTCAGCCTTATCGACCGTCGCGTATTTGTAATTTCCGTCGGCGGCAAGCACCTTAATGAGCCGCAGCTCTTTGATATCTCTTGATACCGTCGCCTGTGTGACCTCAATTCCCTTTTCCCGCAGGCGTTTTGCAAGATCTTCCTGCGTTTCGACATCATTTTGCGAAATAATATCGAGAATTACGGAATGTCGTTTCGTTTTCACTGCACTTGCCTCCCTTCCCAATTACGAAAGTCTCTCTCGAATCAAATTAAAGAAATTGCGGTGTTGAACTTCTATAAAGCTTACTCTTTCTTTTGATCGCGTAAGCGATATTTCGTCGCCCGGATCTATAGCCGCCGCGTGGTTTCCATCCAGCGCTATGTTAGCCTTTTCATCCACGGTTATTCGGATCTGCGCGTCAGGTCTCGCGATGATCGGCCTGTAGGTCAACGAATGCGGACAGATGGGCGTGATAACGGCAACATCGAGTCCTGGAGCAATCACAGGTCCGCCCGCGGAGATCGAGTAACCCGTCGCGCCGGTTGGCGTACTCACCGTGATGCCATCGGCATAGACCACGCCCGTATCCATTCCGTCTATCGTTGTATGAATCCCGATCACGCCCGAATAGCTGTCCTTGTAAACCAGCACGTCGTTCAGGCAGTTGAGCGCCGTATTTTGATTCAATCTGCAATCAAGCATCATCCGTTCGTGCGTAGAATATCTTTTCTCCTTGATGGCCGAAAAAAGCATCCCAAGCTCGTCAAAGCGCGCTTCGCTTAAAAAGCCGATACGCCCCATATTGACCCCGCAAATGGGGGCGTCGTGCAAAATCGAGTCGTTCACTGCGCGCAAAATCGTACCGTCGCCGCCAAAGGCAAGAATGATCCGCGGACTTTTTTCTTCAAAGCAGGGGAGCTTCGTCATGCCTTGAAGCTCTTGGGTGACAGTACAGCAAAAGCCGAGTCTGTGCGCTTCTATCGCGGCTTCTCGAATCGCCGCCACCAGATCCTCGCGCTGCGGATTTGTGAAAAAGCCCAAGCAGAATTCATCCATGATTTACCACGCTCCCTGCTGTCATTTTAGTATACGGTTCTCTCTATTTCAAGCAAGAATCCGCATCGCCATGATCAAGCGCCTCGTGCGCCGCATCCGCGATAAGCCGCGCCGATATCGGCGGTACGGCGTTTGGGTCGCCGTCCTTTGAAAGAATCATCAAAAACTCGATATTCCCTTTTGGGCCTTTGATCGGGGAGTAATCAAGCGCGTCTACGAAAAAACCCGTCTGTCTCGCAAAATCAAGCGCCTCCGAAAGAACCTTTTCGTGGACGGCGCTATCGCGTACCACACCATTTTTACCCACATGCTCGCGTCCCGCTTCAAATTGAGGTTTAACCAGTACAACGGCCTTTCCGTCGCCTTTCAGCGTGTCAAAAAGCGGCGGAAGGATCAATCGTATAGAAATAAACGAAACATCGACAGACGCGAAGTCCGGCGTTTCTTCAAACCAAGCTCTGCACAGATTTCGCGCGTTCGTTCTTTCCATCACGACAACGCGCGCATCCTGACGCAGTTTCCAGTCGAGCTGTCCATAACCAACGTCAATGGCATAGACTTTTTTAGCTCCGTGCTGGAGCATACAATCCGTAAAGCCGCCCGTTGATGCGCCTACATCCAGCGCGACCATTCCGTTAAGCTCCACGCCATACCGATCGATCGCCTTTTGCAGCTTAAGTCCGCCTCGACTCACAAAAGGATTTTCGTTTCCGCGAAGCGTTAAAACCGCATCCTCCGCAACCGCTTCGCCCGGCTTATCAATGCGAACCTCCTGCAAATAAACAAGTCCCGCCATGATTTGAGAGCGGGCTTTTTCCCTGCTTTGCGCCAAACCCAGCTCCACAAGTCTCAGATCAGCCCTCGTCCCCTTCATCGTTGTTCTTCCTTTCCGCATTGGCGGAGCACCGTCTTGATTTGTGCCGGCGACAGACCGCATTTTTCCTGTTGGGCAGGTATGCCCGCGTGTTTAATAGGCTCGTCGGGTACGCCGAGCTTCACCGTGCGAATGCCGTCTAAAGCGTTTTCCACCTGCATGCCAAAGCCATGTGCGCATAACCCGTCCTCAACCGTAATAACGGTTTTGCATACCTTTTTCATCTCTTGGAGTACGTTTTCATCCATGGGACGAATAAAGCTTGCGTTCACCAGTCCCACGTCCATATCCCTGCAAGCCTCTATCGCATTTTTCAGCATACTTCCGCTTGCGAGCACCGTAACGTCTTGCAAGGGACGCAGGATTTCCCATACGCCGATCTGAACCGTCCGTGCTTCGCCCTCTGGCAGCGCCGTGCGCGGATAGCGGATCGCCACAGGAAGGTTCTGCGTAAGCGCGAGCTTGAGCATCGTGCGCAGCTCCGCCTGCGTTGACGGCGACCAGATCTGGATATATGGCATTGTGAGTAAAAATGCTACGTCATATATGCCCTGATGCGTTTCTCCGTCCTCTCCCACCAGACCTGCGCGATCCACACAGAAAGTCACCGGCAGTCTTTGCAGGCAAACGTCATGGAGGAGCTGGTCGTATGCGCGCTGGAGAAAGGATGAATATACCGCCACGACCGGCCGCATTCCGCCCGCCGCGAGTCCCGCCGCCATCGTCACTGCATGTCCTTCCGCAATGCCTACATCAAAAAATCGTTCGGGGAAAAATTCCGAAAAGCTCACAAGACCCGTGCTCAGCGGCATGGCCGCGCATACAGACGCTATTTGGGGATTCTCCCTTGCAAGACAGCAAAGCGTATCTCCCATCACCGCTGAATTTCCGATCTTCGTCGATGGCTTTGTTTCACCCGTACAGGGATCAAATTTTCCTATGCCGTGAAACTTTTCCGGCATTTCTTCAGCAGGCAGATAGCCCTTTCCCTTTTTCGTTATCACATGGATAATGACGGGGCGCTCCAACGATTTTGCGCGTTCAAAGGTCTCCTCCATCGCCGCAATATCGTGTCCGTCTACCGGTCCCCAGTATTTAATGCCGAAGTTCTCAAAAAAAACATTGTTCGGAAGCAGAAAATACTTGAGGCGGTCTCTGAAACGCGAGAGCTTTTCATGGATTTTTTCGCCGTTATGAAAATGACGCGTTAAAAAGGACTCCGTTTTTTTCTTGAAGTTCAGATAACCGTGGCTGCTCCTCACTTCGTTCAAATGATGGCTGATCGCGCCAACGTTGCGCGAGATCGACATATTGTTATCGTTAAAAATTATAATCAACGGCATCTCGGACTGTCCGATGTCGTTGAGCGCCTCAAAAGCCATGCCACCGGTGAGCGCGCCGTCGCCAATAAGCGCTACGACAAACCCATCTTCGTTTTGTAGTCGTTTTGCGCGCAATAAGCCAAGCGCCGCTGAAAGCGATGTGCTGGAGTGACCCGTGTCGAAAGCGTCATAGTCCGACTCCATCCTCTTAGGGAAGCCGCTTAAACCGCCCTCGGTTCGTATGCTTTGAAATTCGCTTTGTCGCCCCGTAACCAGCTTATGCACATAGCTTTGATGCCCAACGTCAAATACGATTTTATCCTTCGGACAATCGAAGGCGCGATGCAGCGCAAGCGTTAGCTCCACCACGCCCAAGTTGGACGCGAGGTGTCCTCCATTGACGGCGGTCGTCTCGATCAATGTTTCTCTTATTTCCCCGCAAAGTCTTTCAAGCTCGGATCCTTGGAGACTTTTTATGTCCTGCGGAGAAGAAATTGTCGGTAATATCTTTTTTTCCATTCTTTATTTGTCGCGAGTCAACGTCTTTTCAAGTAAAGTTTGAAAATAGGCGGCTCGCTCCCCAAAGGGTCTTAGCGTCTCCCCGGCGTCCTTGGCGGTCTGCGCCGCCATTGCCTTTGCATGTTCCAATCCGTATAAGCTCACATAGGTCAGCTTTCCTTCGTTCGCATCTTTCCCCACGGATTTTCCCAAGAGCGCAGGATCGCCCTGCGCGTCGAGAATATCGTCCGTGATCTGGAAAAGCAGACCGTATTTCTCGCCAAAATCTCCGATCGCTCGCTTTTCTTCTTCCTTTGCGCTTGCGACGCACGCGCCGGCGAGCACAGCGGCCTTGAGCATCGCTCCGGTCTTATGACTATGAATGTAAAAAAGCGTGTCCGCATCCCTTTTCGTCTGACACTCGTTTTCAAGGTCTAGCGCCTGTCCGGCTACCATGCCTTTGATCCCCGCGCCCTCAACGATCACGCGCATCGCCGCGAAATAGCCGGCTTTTTCGCTTAGTTCCATTCCTGCTGTAAGCATGATCTCAAAAGCATAGGAGAGCAGGCCGTCGCCCGCAAGCACCGCCATGCCCTCGCCAAATACCTTATGGCTTGTGGGCTTCCCCCGTCGTAAATCGTCATTATCCATGCAGGGAAGATCGTCATGGATCAGGGAATAGGTATGAATCATCTCAAGCGCGCAGGCAAGCGAAAGCGCGTTTGCTTCATTTCCGCCGAACATTTCACAGCTTGCAAGCAGCATACAGGGACGCAGTCTTTTTCCGCCCGCTCTAAGGCTATAGCTCATAGCGTCTTGCAGCGTAGCGGGAACCGAGGGTTCCTGCATATAGCTTTCAAGTCTTGCCTCGATGAGTTCCTTATAACGCTCCTGCATTTATTCTTCCTCGTTGCTTTCCGC
>CAZNJN010000107.1:0-7270 GCA_964573365.1 uncultured Oscillospiraceae bacterium | reverse complement strand
CGCAGACCGCGTAGGCACAAATCGAAGCGATCAGCTCATAGCCCGTCAGCATACAAACGATCATAACGATGTATTCAATGATAATGATCGCATAATAGCTTAACGCACAGGCGCGGTTTGAAAGAAAAATAAGCCGCTCCTCATTTTGTACGATCTCCAGCTCCCGCAGTCTTTCGGGGTTCTTGGAAATACGCAGATATTGAATGATCTTGAGCAGACTGACCGCCAAAAGTCCGCTGCCTATGCCGCTGAGCATGCTTTTGCCCTGATACAGCCCCATCGCGACAAATCCCGCGCCAAGCAAAGCAAGAACAGCCATATACAGCATTTTTTTCTTTATCAGTTTCATTTTTCTTCCTCCTCAAACACGAACAAATCCTCGATCGTAACGCCAAAGTACAGGGCAAGCTTATGTGCGAGCGGCAGGGAGGCGACATACCTTCCGCTTTCAAGGGAAATGATGGTCTGCCTTGTCACCGCGACGGCTTTAGCGAGCTCCTCCTGTGTGACGTGCTTTTCTTTACGGTATTCCGCGACTTTGCATCGCATGATTTTGCATCTCCTTTGCAGCATTCTATGTAAAGTTTGCTTTACGGTAATAGTATAGTGCGCTTTACGTCATTTGTCAAGCGTACTTTACAATATTTTTTCTGCCCGACAACGTTTGCTTTTACGAAAACAGAGCAAGGTGCAGCGAATTGTTTGAATCATCCTTCACTCGCACAAAAGGACGATCTTATAAAAATGCTTCTAAGAGAAAAAAGGCGGCGAGATAAGTTTCTCGCCGTGCGCTCTTAAAAATCGAGTGAAATCAGCTTTTGCATCAGCATCGGCCCTTCCTCCAGAAAGAGGCCGGTTTTTTTAGCTTCCATCTCCGTATAGGCCTTCGCGTGCGGTGCGCTGTCATGGTCGCTGCGGTAAAGCACAAAGGGAACCGGATCGGCAGAGTGCGTGCGGATCTCAATGGGCGTCGGATGATCGGGCGTAAGGAGAATTGCAAAGTCCTCGCCGTCCTTTTTCAGTCCCTCCATCACCTGCCCAAGCACATCGCGGTCGATCGCCTCAATCGCCTCCACCTTGCACGCTACGTCGCCCGCATGTCCGCTTTCATCCGGCGCCTCCACATGGATGTAGACCAGCTCGCAGTCCTCACGCAAGAGCTTGAGCGCCATGCGCCCCTTTGCCGCAAAGTCCGTGCGCTTTGCGCCCGTTGCACCGGAAACGAAGGGTACCTTCATGCCCGCGCAGATGCCAAGTCCCTTGATCAGATCGACCGCGCACACAACGCCCGCCTTTTTGCCGTAAAGCTCTTCAAAGCGCTTAAAAGAGGGACGTGTTCCCTCGCCCCAGAACCAGCAGGAATTGGCCGGTCTTTCGCCGCGCGCGATCCGCGCGCGGTTGATGGGATGCTCCTTTAGGAGCTCATAGGAGCTTTGCATAAGCGCGTAGAGTCTTTCGCCGTATCTCCCCTTGGGCAGATACTCTTTCACAGCTTTGCCAGTGATATCGTGCGGAGGCGTAAGGCTCGTGCCAAGCTGGGCATGGTTCAAAAGCAGACAATGACGGTAGCTGATGCCTGGAAAAAGGTGAAGATCCTCCTCGTTCAGCTTCTCGGCAAGAAAGCGCAGCAGCTCCACGGCCTCCTCTGTCTCGATCTCGCCCGAGGAATAATCGATCATCGTTTTATCGGCGTAGTTTTCTTCATCTGAAACGCACACGAGATTGCAGCGCATCGCCACATCGTCGCTTGCCATATCGATCCCCATGCTGACCGCCTCCAAGGGCGATCTGCCCGTATAGTACAGGGCGGGCGGATACCCCATCACCGACATATTTGCCGCATCCGAGCCGGGCGGCATTCCTTCGGGGATCGTGCGTACCATCCCCGCCGCGCCATGGCGGGAAAGATAATCCATGTTCGGCTTATACGCCGCTTCAAGGGGCGTTTTCCCTCCAAGCGACTCGATCGGTCTGTCCGCCATCCCGTCGCCCAGCATCACGATATATTTCATGCTATTTTTTCTCCCCTATGTATTGGCTGATTACTTTTTTCATGCCTTCCTTCTCGCACACGAGCGAAAAGCGCAGTTTCTTTTCCTTCAGTTCTGAAAGCTGCTTGGGAGCGGGCGACTTCGCAAGCGCGCTCAAAGCGTCCAGCATCGCAAAATCATCTCCGCCTTCAAGCGCGCCAAGCGACTTGAGCACGGCTTTGGGGAACTTGAAGGGGCTTGCCGTGGCGGCAATGATCGTCTTTTTCCTGTCTCCGCTTTTTTCGCGGTATTCCTCATATACCTTGAGGGCGACCGCCGTATGTGTATCGGCGACATAGCCGTACTTCTCGTAGGTCGCCTTTATGCTCTTTTCGGTTTCTTCCTCGCTGCAAAAGCCGCAGGAAAACTCCGCTTTCAGCTTTTTCAAAAGGGCGGGCGAAACGCTGTAGCAGCCGTCCTTTTGAAGCGCATCCATATAGGAGCGCAGTTCCAGATCGCTTTCACAAAGCAGATACAAAAGTCGCTCCAAATTAGAGGAGATGATGATATCCATGGACGGAGAAGCCGTCATATAAAAGGGGCGCCTGCTCTCGTAGGTTCCGCTCTGCAAAAAATCAGTAAGCACGTTGTTGCTGTTGGACGCGCAGATAAAGCGGTCGATGGGCAGTCCCATGCGCTTTGCAAACCACGCGGCAAGAATGTTGCCGAAGTTTCCGGTCGGCACGCACACATTGACGCTCTCGCCAAGCGCTGTGAGTTCTCTGTTTCGCAGTTCGCAATAGGCGGAAACGTAGTAGGCAATCTGCGGCACAAGTCTGCCCCAGTTGATCGAGTTTGCCGAGGAGAGCCTTACGCCTCTTTTGAGAAGCTCCGCAGCATAAGCCTTATCGGAGAAGATGCTCTTTACGCCGTTTTGCGTATCGTCAAAGTTGCCTTTTACCGCGGCGACCATCACGTTGTTTCCGCTCTGCGTAACCATTTGCAGCTTTTGCATATTGCTTACGCCGCCGTCGGGATAAAACACACAGATGTGCGTCCCCTCTACGTCCGCGAAGCCTGTGAGAGCGGCTTTCCCCGTGTCGCCGGAGGTCGCGACAAGAATCATCACGTCCTCCTTCACCCCCGTTTTTTTCAGCGACGCCGTCAAAAGCAGCGGAAGCATTTGCAGGGCAAAATCCTTAAACGCGCAGGTCGGCCCGTGGAAAAGCTCCAGTATGTTTTCCTGTTCATTAAGCTCCACAAGGGGCGCTGTACCAGGAACAGGGAATTTTTCTAAGGCATATGCCCTTTTTGTAAGGGAAAGCAGCTCGTCATGGGTAAAGGAGGGCAAAAAGCGCTCCATAATCGCCGCCGCGCGCGCTGCGTAATCCATGCTGCAAAGCGCCTCAAGCTCCGTCTTTGTAAGCGTGGGGATCTCCATAGGTACAAACAATCCGCCGTCGGGCGAAAGACCCTTGACGATCGCCTCCGCGTCCGAAACCCGGTAGTCTTTGTTGCGTGTGGAACAATACTGCATAAAATCCTCCTCTAGTAAAACGGCTCATGCCGTGTTTGGTATGGTTTTTTATTCAAGTGCGATCAGGTGTACATTACTTGCGCCGCGTTTTTCACCGATCTGCTTGATAAGCTCGTCCATCGTGACGCTCATCGCGCTCATATCAAGCGTCAGGACGATATTCGCCTGCTCATGGATGGGCAGCGTCTGTGTGATGGTAAGGATATTCGCCCCCACGCTTGAAAGCTGGTGAAGCAGATTACCCAGAATCCCCGGCTCGTGACTGAGCATAAGAGAAATGACCGCCCGCTTGCAAAGCGTATTTTCACCCGGTGCAAATACATAGTCCTTATACTTATAATAGGTGCTGCGGGATATGCCTACCTGACGCACCGCCTCGCTCACATCCTTGGCAAGACCCAGACGCAAAAGCTCGCATGCCTTGACTACCTTTTCATAATAATCCGGCAAAATCCGTTTGTCTACGATCAAGTAACCGCTTTGCATACCGTCCATTTTATGCGCCTCCATAATTTTGTACTTGCAATTCCCTGTGATCTATGATACATTGTTTTTCATTCAAATACAAGTGTTTTTATTTTAAGGACACAGCAAGAGGTGTAAACGATGAAGATCGCGGTTTTGGGAATGGGAGTCGTAGGCGGCGGCGTAGTACAAACGCTGAAGGAGCACGAGTGCGGGATCAAGGTCACTCGCATTTTGGACAAGCGTCCGCTTGAATATATGGAAGAACTGCGAACACAAAATATAGAGGATATTCTCTGTGATGACGAGATCGAAGCGGTGGTTGAGACCATGGGCGGCGTAAAGCCCGCTTATGATTTTGTGCTTGCCGCACTGCGCGCAAAAAAACATGTCGTTAGCTCAAACAAGCATCTCATCAGCGCATACTTTCGCGAGCTGCATGAAGCGGCGGCGCAAAACGGCGTGCTTCTTCGCTATACAGCCGCGGCGGGCGGCGGCATTCCATGGCTTTTTAACCTTGCCCGCGCGCGCCGCTGCGACGACATTTTACAGATGGAGGGCGTCATCAACGGCACGACGAATTTCATTCTTGACAGCATGTATACCAGCGGCGCGTCCTTTGAGGAATCGCTCAAAGAGGCGCAGCGCCTAGGCTATGCGGAAGCCGACCCGAGCGCGGATATCGACGGGCTGGATACAAGACGAAAATGCGCCATCTCGGCGAGTATCGGCTTTGACGGTTTTATGGATGAAGCGGAAATTCCCTGCTTCGGCATTCGCTCGATCAAGTCCGAGGACATTGCTTTTTGCAAAAACGAGGATCGCGTATGCCGCTTGATGTTCAGCGCGCGAAAAAACGAGAAGGGCGTTTGTGCCTGCGTGCTGCCCGTCTTTGTGCAAAAGGGCGCAATGGAAGCTAGCATCCACGGCTGTGAAAATATTGTATCACTACAGGCAAAATTATTGGGTGACTTCAGCATGATCGGTCAAGGCGCGGGCGGCGCTCCCACCGGCGTCGCCGTCGTGCAGGATCTTATCGATGTGGCGGCAAACGAGTATAAGCACGCACCCTCGCTTGCAAAGCTGCCGCTTACACGCTGCGAAAAGCCGTGCCGCTACTATATTCGCAAGGATGGCAGACAGTATATTTCTAAACCCATATCCGTTGAGGAAGCTTTAAGGGAGGGCGCGGATTTTCTCGCGCAAATCAAAGAATGAGTTTGAAGCTTGTGAAATTCGGCGGCTCGTCGCTCAGTGACGCCGGCCAGTTCAAAAAGGTGAAGGAGATCGTAAGCGCGGACAAGAGCCGCCGCGTCGTGGTTGTGTCCGCTCCCGGAAAACGCTCCGGCGACGACAATAAGATCACCGATCTACTCTATCTCTGCCACGCGCACTTACAGTACGGCGTAAACTGCGATAACGTTTTTTCCATGATCGTAGAGCGCTATCAGGAGATCGCAAAGGACTGCGGCTTAAAAACCGATCTCGATGCGGAATTTGCCGCGATACGCGGCGGCATGAGCAAGCATAGCTCCATGGATGAGCTTGCCTCCCGCGGCGAGTATCTAAACGCCCGCCTGATGGCGGATTATCTCGGCTATACCTTTCTGGACGCGAAGGACTGGCTCTTTTTCGGTTATGACGGAAAGGTGGATTACGAAAAGACCAACGAGGCGCTGCAAAAGGCCTATACGCTGCACGACCATCTTGTACTGCCGGGCTTTTATGGCGTAACGCCCGATGGAAAGATCAAGACCTTTCCCCGTGGCGGTTCGGATATTACCGGTGCGATCGCGGCGGCGGCGCTGGACGCGGACGTATATGAAAACTGGACGGATGTACCAGGCATTTTGATGGCCGATCCGCGCATCGTCAAAAACCCGAAATCCATCGAGCGCATTACCTTCGCCGAGCTTCGCGAGCTTTCCTACATGGGCGCCTCCGTGCTCCACGAAGAAACCGTTTTCCCCGTGCGCAGCAAGGACATTCCGCTCAATATTCGCGACACGAACGACCCGAGGACGCCCGGAACCATGATTCGCGAGCGTTTTGACGATGAGCTTGAGGAGGAACGCGCCCGCTTCATCACGGGTATATCCGGCAAAAAGCATTATTCCATCCTCTCCATGAGCAAGACCCGCATGAGCGAGGACGGCAGCTTTATTCGCAAGGTGCTTGATATTGCCGCAAAGTATTCCGTGATCGTTGAGCATATTCCAAGCGGAATCGACAGCGCCTCTCTGGTTTTTTCCACCAAGCAGGCAGAGCATTGTCTTTACGATCTGCTTACCGAAATCAAGAAGGAATGTCAGCCCGATAGTCTCAAGGTGACGGAGGGGATCAGCTTGATCGCCGTGGTCGGACGCAGAATGGCATGGAAGCCCGGCATATCCGGCAGGCTCTTTGCGACGCTCGGCGACAACGAGATCAACATTCGCATGATCGAGCAGGGCGCGGACGAAATCAATATTATTGTAGGCGTTGAGGATAAGGACTTTGCAAAAACCATACAGGTGCTGTACAATAGCTTTACTTAATATAAATATACAATTTAAGGAGATTATTATATGAAAAACGTTGCGATTTTGGGCGCCACAGGCGCCGTCGGCCGTGAAATGATGAAGGTGCTTGAAGAGCGCAACTTTCCGCTTGGGGAACTGCGGCCTCTTGCAAGCGCAAAGAGCGCGGGCAGCGAACTGCTCTTTCGCGGAAAGGGCATCAAGGTCGTAGAGGCGAAGGACGACGCGTTTGAGGGCATCGATATCGTGCTTGGCGCGGCGGAGAACGACATCGCGAAGGCCTTTGCGCCCGCCATCAAAAAGTCCGGCGCGGTATTTGTGGATAATTCAAGCGCCTTCCGCATGGATCCGGAGGTTCCTCTCATTGTACCGGAAATCAACGGCGGCGACGCAAAAACGCACAAGGGCTTGATCGCAAACCCCAACTGCTCCACCATCATCACGCTTATGGCGCTTTACGGCATCAACACTCTTTCGCCCATCAAAACCATGGTAGCCTCCACCTATCAGGCAACGAGCGGCGCGGGCATCGGCGGCCCGAGGGAGCTTATGGCGGAGGTGGACGCACTTTCCAAGGGTCAGAGCTATGAGCCTACGGTGTTTCAGTATCAGATCGCCTACAATCTGATTCCGCAAATCGGCGGCTTTGTCGAAAACGGCTATACCAGCGAGGAAATGAAGATGCAGAATGAAGGCCGCAAGATTCTTCACAACCCGGATATGGCTGTTACATGCACCTGCGTTCGCGTGCCGGTTATGCGCTCTCATTCGATTTCGGT
>CAZNJN010000106.1:0-7304 GCA_964573365.1 uncultured Oscillospiraceae bacterium | reverse complement strand
TAAGCTGTTGCCGATCGCGGTGCTTGAAAGATGCCCCACATGAAAGGGCTTGGCAATATTGATGGAGGAATAATCGATGCAGACCTTCGCGCCCTTGCCGATGTCCGCCGCGCCGTAGCTTTCGCCCGCCGCGAGTACGCGCGTCAAGACGCACCTGGCGTAATCCTCTTTATCCGTAAAAAAGTTGAGATACGCGCCCTTTGCCTCGCAGCGGCAGATGCCAGAGGGAAGCTCGATGCAGCCTTGCAGCTCCTGCGCAATCGAAGGAGGCGCCTTTTTCAGCACCTTCGCAAGGCGGAAGCAGGGAAAGGCATAATCGCCCATCGCCGTATCGGGCGGGATCTCCAGATACGCTTCCAGCTCCTTTTCATCGATGCCGCTGATCGCCGCGGAAAGCGCCGACGCTATGGCGGTTTTGTTATCCATAAATCATACTGCTCCAATTTAACATAAATATAGGGTATTATAGCACAGGAACTGGGGAAGGCACAAGGCGCGCCACGGATAAAAAAGGTCAAAAAAGTATGCCGCTCCTTATCAGTTTCACACTTTGTCCATAGAATTACGCAAAATGACGTGATATAATGCCTGTATGGACAATTTGGAGAAGAAGGATAATCCGGCGGAAAAGGAACCGCTTACCGATCAGCAGCGCAGCAGGCGAAACCGGATCAGCAATGTTTTGCTGGTCGTCAGCATCGTGCTTTTTATCACGGGCGTTTATCTTGTTTTGCGCGAATATGTGATAACGCCTGATACCGGCTATGTCGCGCCGCCCACGCCCTCGCTCGTGGTGGAGGCGATCGAAACGCCGCATCCGGAAGAAACGCAGCTTCCCGCTTCAACCCCCATGCCCACGCCCGAGCCTACGCCCTACGATCTGTTGCCGGTCGAGATCAGCTTTCCGACCTTTGAGCAGGTCTGTGAGGTGCAGCCCGTGGGCAAGATAAACCCCTCCACCAAGGAGGAGGTCGGCCCCGAGGAGCCCGGCGCGATGGGTACGATCGATTCCAACGTCATCGCGGCATGGTATAAATACGGTCCCTCGCCCGGCGACGCCGGCAACGCCATCATCAACGGCCATAAGAGCTGGAAGGGTGAGCGCGGCGTCTTTTACGAGCTGAAGGAAATGAACCTCGGCGATCAGGTGGTCGTCAAAATGAGCGACGGAAGCTATCTTTACTGGTATGTGGATACCGTCAACGTCTATCCGCGCGACGAGGTTCCCATTGATGTGATGGAACCGCGCTGGGGTGAGGAGCCTATGCTCACGCTCATTAGCTGCACCGGCTCGTGGGATGCCGTGGCGGGTTCAAGCTCCAAGCGCTCGGTCGTAACGCTCAAGCTTTCTGAGCCCGGCAGTCCGGATTAAAAAATACGGCATACAAATACGCTCCGTCAAAGCACGGAGCGCATTTTCTATTTGTAGCGCGCTTTGCTTAGGCTTCCTCACAGCCGTATGCGCTGTAGCGGTTTCGTCCGCGCTCTTTGGCGTTATAGAGCGCCATATCCGCGCTGTTAATCAAATCAAAATCGTTTTGGCCGCCGCAGTCGGCGGAATCGGCGCAGCCCACGCTCACCGTGACACGGCCGTAGGGTGACATGGAAAACTGCATGTCCGCATAAAAGATCGTCTTCACGATCTTTTCGGCAACCGCTTGCATATCTATGTGCGCATCCGTGCTTACCGCAATAAACTCCTCGCCGCCGTAGCGGGCAAAAAACAGGTTTTCTTCCCCGGCGATGCTGCGAAACAGATCGCCAAGGCGCACAAGGCAGCTATCGCCCTGTACATGCCCGTAGGTATCGTTATAGATCTTGAAAATATCGATATCGATCATGTAGACGACGACGCGCCCTTTCTCCGAAAGCAGCCTGCTGTGGAGCGTCTTCACATATTCGTTGAAGCAGCGCCGGTTATTGAGCTTGGTCAAGCCGTCGATCTGACTTTCGGCAAAGAGTCTCCGCCTTGCGTCGATGTTCTCCATGCGCACGGAATTGATCACGCGCGTGCCGAACATCGCGATGATGTAGCTTACCCAGCAGTTGGTAATGTCGATCTCGTAATACTTGACCTCCTTTACAAGCGCCGTAAGCACACAAAAAACGACGCAGATCGCCAAGGCGAACAGGTTTGTAAAAAGAGGCGGCGTCATAAAAAGCATGGGCAGAATAATAAGAAACACCATATAAAGGTTCGCGTTTCCCATCGGCGTATAAAAAATGCCAAGCTGCATACCGAAAACCGCCGTCACCAGAATCAGCGCGCAGGCGATAAAAATAAGATACAGCCGTCTTCGCTTCGCCAGCGTCATCGCCAAGACCAGACACAGGGCGTAGACGAGAAAGTAGGGCAGATATAGCGAGCGCATACGGTAAAGATAGGGGAGCAGAAAGGAAAGCAGCGACATCGTCCCCATCAGCGAGGTTCCCAATATGGAGAGCTTTTTGAGCATAATGAGGTTCTCTTTATTCACCATGTCCCTGTTTTTGGTGAGAAAAGCGCAAAACTCGTCATCGATCAAGAGTTTTTTTATCAAGTGGACGGCTCTTTTCATTATACGGTCATTCCTTTTCGTTTTTTTCCAAAAACAAGTCAAGTTAAGAAACTTATGCAATACATCCGATATTAGCATATTATATCACAGCACTACAAAAAAAGCAGAGTATCCTCCGCTTTTTTTCTTGTTTTTTTTGTGTTTTTCGCGACCGGTTATGACACGATATCGCCCTGATGCGAGATCAGCGTCGCGTCGTATACGCCTTCTACGCGCAAAAGCTTTTCCACAAAGCCAGTCTCGTTTTCCCTAAGACGAAGCTCAATGGTCATCTCGATGCCGTCGCGCTGCACGGTTTTGCTCTTGAGACGGCTGTTCGGGAGCTGCTTGACCATGGCGCGCACCTGCTGCGACGCCGCTTCATGATAGTGCAAGATCAACAGGTAGGGCATACTCGCCTTGATCTTGAAAAGCGAAAGCACAATGAGGATCACGCCGATGCAAAGCGCGGAGATGACCGCCACATCATAAAACTTGGTGCCGATGGCTATGCCCTCGCCGACCGCCCAGAACATGAACACCGTATCAACAGGATCCTTCACGGCGGTACGGAAACGGATGATGGAAAGCGCGCCGACCATACCAAGAGAAAGCGTAAGGTTGTTGTTGATGAGCATCAGCATGAGCGAGGTAACGAGCGTGAGCATCACAAGACTCACGTTGAAGTTACGGGAATACATCACGCCGCCAAAGGTCTTTTTATAGATAAAAAAGATAAAAAGACCGACGAGCAGGGCGATCCCTAAGGTCAAAAGCACCTGCAGGGGGCTTAGCGTGCTGGAGAAAAAGCTTGAAAGTTGTTCCATGACGGTATCCTTTCCTGATTCTGTTTGTAAATTCTGGTAATTGGGGAAAAGCTGGGCAAAAGCGCCGTATCAAAGCTCGAATCTTCTGCAAAGGCAGTATTTGCTGATGGCGCTTTGCTGCGCGCAGCCCGTCTGCAAAAGGGAGCGGATATAGGTGGATAAATAGCGGTTATATTTGACCTCCATCACCATATCATAGTCGGGGACGGCAGGGTAGGTCACAACGCTCGGATTAAACAGGTCGGTGCTGCGATAGCCTGTGCGGATATTTTTATCAAAGGTGACGCGCACATCCTCAAGCGGAAACACATACGGCTCGCGCACATAGTCCACCAGCACGACAGGACGCAGACCGCCCGCGAATACGCCGAACATATGCCTTGCAAAGGGCTCGCTGCGCTTGAGTAAAAAGCTGTATTTGCCCGCAAGCAGCAAATCGCACTCGGCGCGGGTAAGCGAGATCGAATCCTTATGGATATAGCTCTCCTTTTTATGCTTGCACTCGAGCTTGATCACGTCGTCGCGCATATTGTAGATTCGGATACGGTATTTATCGCGGGTGTCCGTACCGTCAAGCTTGGTGCGCAGCGCGCCGTCATTATAATCATCGAAATAAAGACTGCGGATAAAATACTCGCCGCCCGAGGCCTTTGCGTTCGCGTCGCTTTCCATGGCGCGGCGCAGCCGCAGATGCAAAAGCGTGTAGTCGCCCTGCGCAATATAGTATTTCAGCTCGTGACGGTAGCCGCTCCACGGTTCAAGAGTTGATTTGCTCACGCGCCGAATACCTCCTTCATGTATTGATCAGAGAGCGAAAGCTCGCTTTGAAGCTGCTTTTTCATGCTCTCGCCGCGCCCGTTTGCAAAGCTGTGCAGCCGCTCGATCTCGCTTTGGAATTTCGATAAATCGCCAAGGCACTCCGCAAGCTGCCCTACGCCCATAAAGGTCGCGCCGTTAAATTTCGTTCTCTCGCGCTCGATCTCCGGCTCCACAACGGCGTAAAGCTCGTCGATGCGCGCGTTGACACGCTCTGCATTATACACGTTTTCGAGCATATACGCAAACCGCCGCACAAAACGGTCGCGCCAGTCGCTGTTTTTCAAAAGCGCGTTGAACAAGTCCGAAAGCGGCTTGCTGCTCTCGCGCCGATACGCGAGCGTCTGATGGGACGGATCGCGCATACTCCAGCAGAAATCGTAGTAGATGAATCTCCACTTGCCGCCGGGCAGCTTATAATACTGCACATTCCAGGTATCGGTGTTGGCGCTCCAGATCTCCGCGATCATGTAGTCCATAAAGGAAGCAAGATCGAGCTGCGCGCCCACATAGCTGTACGCCTCGCTTGAGGAAAGGTCATGCGTCTTGACGTATTCCATCAAGGCGTTCCAGTCCTCGGCGGTTCCGTGGCTTACGCGCGTGGAGCTTTTGACAAGGTCAAGATTCATCGCGTCGCCTATGCCCTCATGCTGGGCGACAAAAAAGCGGCTGCGCTTTTCCTTGAGAAAGTACACGCCCCAGTATTCGCCGTTGAGATAAAGCACATAGGGCTTATACGCCTGCACGAGCACATGCACGTCCGTGTCTTCAAGCAGTCCCGTCGCCAGCTCGTCGCGGATCTTGGAATAGTTTTGATCCTGCGCGCCCGCGCGGAGCGTCAGCGATTTATACTCGCTATAGCTGCGGTTTTCAAAAAACGGATACGCCATGCGATCCGCGCCGTAGGCGTCGCGCGCGGTGAGGTTAAAGCCTTTTTGGGCGCGCCCGCGCCCAAAGCTGCCCGCGATGCGCATATCGATATTTTGCGAAAAGACCTCTTTTCCGTCCTCTCCGCAGATGGAAAAGACGCCCGGACGCGTCCAGTTTAGCTGATCCTGCTCGCTGTCCTTGCCCTCATAAAAGTTAGAGCTTACGAGCATATCGGCGTAGTTGGTGGTTTCCGTATCAAAGCGGTCGCCGTAGGCGTAGATGCCCGTCGCGCTGTCCCAAAGGTTTTTGGGATCGCTCACAAGAAAGGCAAGGGGGAGCGCGTGATCCGCGCCGTCGCTTTTGAGAAGAAAGGTTCCCGTCGTATCTCCGCCCGTCAGATAGTCGCTTTTTGTGCTGAGCGCGCGCACGACCGTGTTTTTATCGATCGGTATCGCGCCGCTGTATACGGGGCTGCTTTCGCTTGGCGTGCTGCTGTCTAAGGTATAGTGGATCGTTTCCCCTTCGCCCGCGCTGATCGTTACGCTCTGCGCGCTCTCGTATACGCCGGGCTTAATCGAAAACTGCGGCTTTGCCGTAATGCCCAGATACCCGTCCTCGCCGTTTTGCGCCCCCGGCGTGGAGACGGTGTAGTAGCGCAGCGAACCGTCCGCGCTTCTGCCGCAGCTTACGTCGCTTAAAAACGCGCCCGCGGAGAGCTTATCGAGCAGCCTGCCTTCGCCGTCAAAGAGATAAAGCGTATCGCCGGCGCTCGAGATGGAAAAGTTCAGGCGGAGATTTTTTTTTTGAACCGCCGCCGCGTCAAAGTTCACCGAAGCGGCGGAAACGCCGTCGCCCGTGGCGTAAAGCAGCAGATGCTCGCCCGGCTCGATGGCTACGTCCGGAAAAACCCATTTGGCGGGGTTGTTGACGTTATTGGAAAGAGCATAGGTCGCAAGGTTCACGCTCTCTGTACCCGCGTTATAAAGCTCCACCCAGTCGGGATAGCCGCCCTCCACCTTGAGCGCGGCGTCGTTGCGCCCCATAAGCTCGCTAAAATAAAGCGTACCGAGCGCCCTGCTGTTGTTTTGCGTAAACTCAGCGTAGCCCGCGTCGGTATTGGGATAGCCCGGCGTAGGTCTGGCGCTCTTTACAAAATCGCCCGTGCCGTCGGGCATGCGCGCCATGCTCATGTCGTCCTCCTGCGAGGTATAGCTGTAGGAATCGACCACCCTGCCAAGGGCGTTTGAGAGCACTACATCTTCGGCGTAGGCGCGAAGGGAGAAGGGAACATGCAGCTCGCCTGCGCCCGCCTCGCTCGCTTCGCCCGAGCACCAGATCAAAAGATAGCCCCCCGCCGCGATGCTCGTACCCTCGGGCAGGGCGTATTTCATGGGCTGGGAGAGCGAGTCGCTGATGCCAAAGCCCGAAAGGTCGATATCCGCGCCGCTTTGGTTATACAGCTCGATCCAGTCGGAGTATAGGCCGCGCTCATCGCTCACGACGGACTGGTTCGCCGCCATAAACTCGTTGATCTTTCAGCCGATATCCTCGCCGTTTCTTAAGCTTTCGGCGTAGGCTTGCGCGCCCTCGACGGTATTGGGGTAGCCCGGGCTTGGCGCCATATCCGCCCAGATTCCGTCCTGCAGGCGCGAGAAGGAGTTTCCCGAGGTCACGCTTTGAAGCGCCATGGACTCGATCGCGTTTCCGCTGGTCTGATAAAGCACCAGCTCGTCGGTCGAAGAAAGCTTGAAGGAGGCGTGATGGTCGTCCTTCTCCTCGCCCGCGCAGTACACGATAAAAAATTCGCCGCTCTTGAGGCTCGTCCCCTGCGGAAATACATATTTTGCGCCCGCCAGCAGATCGTCGCTCAAGCCGTAGCCGGAGATGTCCACCGTCTCGCCCGAGGCGTTATACAGCTCCACATAGTCGGGATAGTCGCCGTATTCGTCCGGCACGGCGCCCTTGTTGCTGGACATGACCTCGTTGAGAATCACGTTTGAAGCTTTATCGAGCGTCCCCGCCTCGCTGTGATGCGTAAAGTAAAAGACGAGCGCGGCGATCATCAGCAGCGCCAATAGAATGAGCAGTATGAATCTGCCCGCCTGTGCTTTGCGATTTTCCAACTTCAACTTCCTTTTTCTGCCGTTTTTCGGTTTCACCGTTTTCCGATCCCGGTTGTTCCTCTGTTTCGGCGTTCGTCCGGGTCCGGCGCGTTCTGCTTACCGATCCTTCATAGTAAGACAAGCTATTATAC
>CAZNJN010000105.1:0-7325 GCA_964573365.1 uncultured Oscillospiraceae bacterium | reverse complement strand
ATCGACGGATCGCTGTCGTACATCTGCTCGCAGTTGCCGTGATCCGCGGTAACGATAGCCCGTCCGCCGTTTGCCAAAATAGCGTCCACAACCTTTTTTACGCACACATCGACCGCATGAACTGCGGCGGTCGCCGCCTCCATCACGCCGGTATGTCCCACCATATCGGGATTGGCGAAGTTCAAGATCATTACGTCGTACTTTCCGCTCTCAATGCGTTTTACAGCCTCGTCCGCCACCTCATAGGCGCTCATTTCCGGCTTCAGGTCATAAGTGGCGACCTTGGGCGAAGGAATCAAGGCGCGATCCTCGTTTGCGTTGGGTGCTTCCACGCCTCCGTTAAAGAAAAACGTAACATGAGCATATTTTTCCGTTTCCGCAATGCGAAGCTGCGTCTTGCCGTTTGCCGCGAGATATTCGCCAAAGGTGTTTGTAAGCGTCTGCGGCTTAAACGCAATATGTACGCGCTCGCCAAAGGTCTTGTCATACTGCGTCATGCACACATAGTATACGGGAAAAAAGCCATTTTTCCGCTCAAAGCCGTCAAAATCAGGGAAAATAAAGCTGCGCGTGATCTCACGGGCGCGATCGGGGCGGAAATTATAAAAGATGATGCTGTCGTTCGCCTTGATCGTAGCGACAGGCTTTCCGTTTTCGGTGATCACCACGGGCAGAACAAATTCATCGGTAACGCCATTGTCATAAGAAGACTGCATCGCGTGCACCGCGCTCTCATCATAGACGCCCTCGCCGTAGACAAGCGCGGCATAAGCCTTTTCCACCCGCTCAAAGCGGTTGTCGCGATCCATGGCATAATAGCGTCCCATCACGCTTGCGATGCGGCCAACGCCGATTTCCTTGAGCTTTGCTTCCAGATTCTCCATGAAGCCTTTTCCGCTTTGCGGCGGCACATCTCTGCCGTCCATGAAGCAATGCACAAACGCCTTGGTAAGTCCGCTGCGCTTGGCAAGCTCAAGGAGCGCGTAGAGGTGCTTTTCATGGCTGTGTACGCCTCCCGGTCCTAAAAGGCCATAGAGATGCAGCGCGGAATCATGCTTTTTGCAGTTTTCCACCGCGCCCAAAAAAGCTTCGTTTTCAAAGAAGTCGCCATCCTTGATCGACTTGGTGATGCGCGTAAACTCCTGATACACGATCCTGCCTGCGCCTATGTTCAGGTGTCCGACCTCAGAATTGCCCATCTGCCCGTCGGGAAGTCCCACGTCCTCGCCGGAGGCGCCGATTTTCGTATGCGGGTACTCCTGCCAAAGCGCGTGGATGTTCTGCGCCCCGTCCGCCTTGATCGCGTTACCGTTCGCGTCGTCCCGGCAGCCAAAACCGTCCAAAATGATCAGTGCCGTAAGATTCTTCATAGTATCAGCATCCTTATTTATTATAGTTTGCCAAAAGCGCGAAATCTTCCGCCTTTAAGCTTGCGCCGCCGATTAAACCGCCGTCGATCTCGCTTTGCGTCATCAAGCCTTTGACGTTGGAGGGCTTCATGCTTCCGCCGTACTGGATGCGAACCGCGTCCGCCACATCCTGTCCAAATTTTTTCGCAATCGCCTTGCGGATCACGCCTATGGTCTCGTTTGCCTGCTCATCGCTCGCAGTCTTGCCTGTGCCGATCGCCCAAATGGGTTCATAGGCCACGACCATGCGTTTTACGTCCGCCGCGTCGATGCCATCAAGTCCCTTGTCGATCTGCGCGCTCACGAGCGCGTCCGTTTCTCCGTTTTCACGCTGTGCAAGGCTCTCTCCTACGCAAACGATCGGGATAATGCCCGCCGCTATCGCCGCTTTCGTGCGCGCGTTGACCGTTTCGTCCGTTTCGCCAAAGAACTGTCGGCGCTCGCTGTGGCCGATGATCGCGTACTCCACGCCCATTTCCTTGAGCATTTCCGCGGATACTTCGCCCGTAAAGGCGCCACTTTGCGCCCAGTGTACGTTTTGTGCGCCCACATGAATATTTGTGCCTTTGAGCATCGTAATCGCCTTGCAGAGATCTACATAGGGCGGGCAGACGACGAGGTCACAGTCCGCATCCTTGACCTTGGGAATGAGCGCTTCAATCAGCTCCGCCGCCTGCGCGGGGGTCTTATTCATTTTCCAGTTGCCTGCGATAATTGCTTTTCTCATTAATAAAAACTCCTAACCTAAAGTGTTGATTTGAAATAATTAGAAAGTCCGTGAGAACCGCAGCCGCGGTTCTCACGCTTGCCATGCTTTATTTGTCGTTGAGCGCCGCCACTCCCGGAAGCACCTTGCCTTCAAGGAACTCAAGGCTTGCGCCGCCGCCGGTGGAAATGTGGCTCATTTTAGAAGCGTAGCCAAGCTTTTTTACAGCAGAGGCAGAGTCGCCGCCGCCGATAATGGTTGTGCCGTCGCATTCAGCGCAAGCTTCCGCCACAGCCGCCGTACCTTTGGCGAAATTGGGAAACTCAAACACGCCCATAGGTCCGTTCCAAATTACGGTTTTCGCCTTTTTGATTTCTTCTGCAAAGATGGCGCGCGATTTTTCACCAATATCAAGACCCATCCAGCCGTCGGGGATCTCGTTTGAAGCAACGCTCTTATATTCCGTGTTTTCCGCAAATTCCTTGCCGACTACGGTATCTACGGGCAATAGCAGCTTGACGCCGCGCGTTTTTGCTTCCTCCATCAGCTCTTTTGCAAGGTCGATGCTCTCCGCGTCAAGCAGGGAAGTGCCGATGCCGTAACCCTTCGCCTTGAAGAAGGTGTACGCCATGCCGCCGCCGATGATGAGGCTGTCGCATTTGCTTAAAAGGTTCTTGATGACGCCGATCTTATCGGAAACCTTCGCGCCGCCGAGGATAGCCACAAAGGGACGCACGGGGTTTTCAAGCGCGCTGCCCATAAAACCGAGCTCCTTGCCGATGAGGAAGCCCGCGACTGCCGGAAGATAGGCCGCTACGCCCGCCGTGGAAGCATGCGCCCTATGCACGGTGCCGAAAGCGTCCGAAACATAAAGCTCTGCAAGCGACGCCAATTCCTTTGCAAACGCGGGATCATTCTTTTCTTCTTCCTTGTGGAAACGCAGATTCTCCAGAAGCAGAATTTCTCCGTCCTTGAGCGCCATCGCCTTGTCCATGGCGTCCTTTCCGACGCAGTCCTCGGCAAAGGTAATCTTCGTATCAGGAAGAAGCTCCGCAAGTCTTTTCGCTACGGGAGCAAGCGAAAACGCCATATTGCGTTCCCCCTTAGGACGGCCAAGATGCGAACAGAGGATAATGCGGGCTTTGTTTTCAAGAAGGTACTTGATGGTAGGCATAGCGGCGGTAATACGCTTGTCGTCCGCCACCTTTCCGTCTTCAAGCGGCACATTGAAGTCAACTCTCACCAATACGCGTTTGCCCTTGACGTCAACGTCCTGTACAGTCATTTTTGCCATAGTAGAAATCCTCCTAAGTTTTATAAAATCAAAGACGGCATGATCCGCCCTATTTTCTTGATTTTATTATAGCACGAACGGCTTTTCCCGTTCCATCACTTATTTGAATATCGATATATTCTGTTATAATATTTGTTGGTAGGAAAAGGTATTTTCGCAATCTATTTGCTTGTATCGGCCTTGCAATAATGCTATACTGCTATCATGCGAAGAATTTGGATTTTGTTGATATGTTTTATTCTTCCGCTTGTCGGCTGCCAAAAAAGCAGCGTAGACGAAGCGGTGATGGATATTTCTCTTTCCGACTATTCTTCGTCGGATTCAAGCAGCGCTTCGCAAACGAGCAGTTCTTCCTCCGCGCATTCGAGCAGCTTTGCAGTTACGGCTACAGCGGCCTATGTGTATGACGATAACGGTACGCCTACGCTCTACGGCGCGGTTGAGTATAAAAACACAAGTGATACACAGCTCTGTTTATCTGAAGCCGTCTTTGAGTTTTCAGGCAAAAATGTCGTTACGCAGAGCATCACGCCGACACTTTCGGCTTTTGACGTTATCGCGCCGGGCGAGCGCAGCTACGCCGCGCTCTGGTTGCCTTCTGAAAGCTTCACACCGGGAGAAACGGTCGATCTTCGGGTAAAGCTCAGCGCGCAAAAATCGCAAAACGAAGCTTGTGCTTTAAGCGTCGAGGACGTATTTTTTGCAGACAACTATCCCGGTTTTACAACCATGACAGGCACCTTGCGTAACGAAAGCGGAAAATCCTGTTCACTCAATATGGTCTATGCCGGTTTTTTTGATGAAAACGATCATTTTCTTGGCGCATGGTATTTTTCTCAAAATGCGCGGCTCGACAGCGGCGATCAGGTTCGCTTCACTTCGCACTTAAAGGCTTTTCCCTTGAATCAGCTTGCCGAACGCGGCATACACTGCAACTGTCACGCTTTCGGTTTTAATTGAACGAGTACAGCAAGGAGGAGCGACACATGAAAAAAATCGGTATTCTCACCAGCGGCGGGGACACGCCGGGCATGAATGCAGCCGTTCGGGCTGTTGTTCGCATCGGCCTTAACTACAATTTCACCATGCTGGGCGTCTATCACGGCTACCAGGGCTTGATGGAAGGTAACGTGAAGCCGCTCACCTCTACAGACGTCCACGGCATTGCGCAAAGAGGCGGTACGATTTTGCGAACTGCCCGCAGCGAGCTTTTCCGCACACCAGAAGGCTATAACCGAGCCTTGGATATCATTCACGCCTATGAGATGGACGCCTTGATCGTCGTTGGCGGCGACGGCAGCTTTCACGGTGCACAAATGCTCAGCGATATGGGCGTAAACGTGTTCGGTATCCCCGGCACCATCGACAACGACATGGGTTATACCGACTTCACCATCGGCTTTGACACCGCCGTAAACAATGTCATGGGCGAGATGGAAAAAATACTTGATACCATGCGTTCACACGATCGCGTCGGAGTCATTGAGGTAATGGGTCGCAACTGCGGCGATATCGCGCTTTGGTCGGCGCTTGCGGGTCCCGCTGATATCGTATTGACGCCGGAGGTTCCCTACGACTGGGCGGACGCGGCAAAGCTGCTTGTGCAAAGAAAGCTGAAGGGGCATACCGTCAGCCTTGTCGTCATTGCCGAGGGCGCCGGTAGCGCTTCCGATTTCGCAAAATATGTGCAGGAAAATACCGATGTGGAGATCAGGCCCGTTGTGCTAGGCTATATCCAGCGCGGCGGCGCGCCCTCCGCCTCTGACAGACTACTGGCGACGCGCCTTGGCGCGCGCGCCGTTGATTTGATTGCAGAGGGCAGCAAAAACCGCGCCGTAGGTATCCGCAATAACCAAATCATCGACGTGGATATCAACGAAGCGATCACCATTCAGGAAGCTCGCGACCTCTCTTTGTTTGACCTTCATAAAAAAGTCAATCCGCGCTGAGTCTATATTAAAAACGGGCAGCCGTCCATCGTTTGAACGGCTGCCCGTTTTGTTTGCCTTTAGGACTGTACCAGAAACGCCTGTATGAATGCGTCCAAATCTCCGTCCATCACGGCCTGTATATTTCCGTTTTCCACTCCGGTGCGGTGATCCTTCACCAGCGTATAGGGCTGGAATACATAGGACCGAATTTGACTGCCCCATTCGATCCTTTTCATTTCGCCCTTGATCTCCGCCATTTGCTCCATCCGTTCGCGATCCTGCAATTCAAGCAGTTTGCCTTTGAGCATCCGCATCGCCATCTCCTTATTCTGGAGCTGGCTGCGCTCGTTTTGGCACTGTACCACGATTCCGGTGGGAAAATGCGTGATTCGGATTGCGGAGCTGACCTTGTTTACGTTTTGTCCGCCCGCACCGCCGCTGCGGTAGGTATCAATGCGAATGTCGTCGGGATCAATGACGATGTTGTTCGCATCGTCGTCAAAAATAGGCGTAACGTCGAGGGAAACAAAGGAGGTATGGCGTCTGCCCGCCGCGTCGAAGGGCGAAATGCGCACCAAACGGTGTACGCCCTTTTCCGCCTTCAAATACCCGTAGGCATAATCGCCGTCAACCTCGAAGGTAACGCTTTTGATGCCCGCTTCATCACCGTCCAGCAGGTCGAGCACCTTGAGGGAATATCCCTTGTTTTCACAATAGCGCGTATACATGCGGTAGAGCATCTGCGTCCAGTCCTGCGCTTCGGTTCCACCGGCGCCGGCGTGCAGGGAAAGCACGGCGTTTGAATTATCATAGGGGCCTTTGAGCATCATTTGTAGACGCATTTCTTCCACGCCGCTCTCAAAGCGCTTGAGTTCGGTTTCTATCTCGGAAATCAGCGATTCGTCGTCCTCTTCCTCCGCCATTTCAACAAGAGTTTCTACGTCCTCGCCTTTATCGAGCAGCTTTTTATAGTTGTTCATTTTTGCGTTGAGCTGCTTAATGCGGGCGCTGATCTTATTTGCGTTGTCCACATCATCCCAAAAACCGGGTTCGCCCATCTCTGCTTCCAGCTTCTCTTTCTCCTCCTTCAAGCCCGGGAGGTCAAAGAGATTCACCTGCCTCTTTCAGCGTCTGCATCGTCGCCTGCAATGTCATTTTGATCTCGTCCAATACGATCACTGAGCCTCACATCCTTTTTTTGTTTATTCTGTTATATTATACCTTTTGCGTCAAGTTTCCGTTCTTACGCGTGATTATGCCCTGCCGCAGCAATTTTTATATTTTTTCCCGCTTCCGCAAGGACAGGGGTCGTTTCTTCCCACCTTACTGCCGACGCGTTTGGGCTGCGGTTTTTCATCGCCGGAGGTCGTAAGCGGCTTTGCGAGCTGCTCACGCTCGATCGGCGTCTTGCTGACTACAACATGGAAGATCTGCCTTACGGTCTGCTCCCGAATGCCGATAATCATTTCGTCAAACATATCAAAACCGGCATTGCGGTAAGCGACCACCGGATCCTTTTGCCCGATCGCCTGCAGTCCGATACCTTGGCGAAGCTGATCCATCGCATCAATGTGATCCATCCAGTGCGAGTCCACCGCGCGAAGCAGCATTACGCGCTCAACCTCGCGCATATCCACGCCCGCGTCCGCATCCTCAATCGCCTTTTCCTGCTTGGCATAAGCGTCATCCGTCATTTCCTGCACTGCCTTTTGCATTTCTGAGAGCGACTCGATATCTTTGAGCTCGTTTCGCATATCCGCGCGGGTAAGCTCCTGCAGCTCGCGGCACATGCCGCCCACATCCCAATCCTCGCTTGCGCCCGCGCAATATCGCAGCACGCGCTCGCCAACCGTCTCGTTTACCATATCCATAATGGAAGCGTGGATGTCCTCGCCCATGAGCACCTTGCGGCGCTGACCGTAGATGATCTCACGCTGCTTGTTCATCACATCGTCATACTCAAGCACGTTTTTACGAATATCAAA
>CAZNJN010000104.1:3618-7363 GCA_964573365.1 uncultured Oscillospiraceae bacterium | reverse complement strand
TTATAATAGAAAATCCTCCCGTCTGTCAAGGAAAAAACGCGATTTCCATTTTTAGGCCCGCGGTATTCATAAAGAATTCATTATATCCACAACATATGGTAGAATTGTTAATTTTTATCTACCATTATAGAAAATGCGCTACTTGTGCATTTCTTTTTCATTTGCTATTCTATAAATGAATTATAAATAATTATGTAGGATCTGAGAGGATTTTTGTACAACATGAAAACCGCAGGCGCAATTTGGGAAAAATCCAGACTTGCTCTGGTTCAGTCTATGACCGATGTCAGCTATAACACATGGGTGGAGCCGCTTTCTCCCGTTTCGGTTACGGAGGAGGAGCTTATTCTTCAGGTATCCGACGAGGTCGCGCAAAAGACCCTGCAATCCGTATTTAACGACGTTATTCAAAAGTGCGTAAACGATTCTAACGGAACGGATCTAAATCTCCATTTTATCCTTCCGGATGAACGCCGTCTTTATGTCACAGAAGAAGAGGAGATTGACCGCGACAGAAATTTTCTTCTCAATCCCCGCTATACCTTCGACAACTTTGTTATCGGCAGCTCCAATAATTTTGCGCATGCCGCCGCCAAGGCGGTCGCGGACAGCCCTTCCTCCGCCTATAACCCTCTTTTTATTTATGGCGGCGTGGGTCTTGGAAAAACGCATCTTATGCACGCGGTGGGAAACCGTATCACAAGCCTGCACAAAAATATGAATATCGTGTACGTCACAAGCGAGACCTTTACCTATGAGCTGATCGAGGCCATCGGCGCCAACAGTATGACGCAGTTTCGCAATAAATATCGCAAAGCCGACATTTTGATGGTGGATGATATTCAGTTTATCGCCGGCAAAAAGCAGACGCAGGAGGAATTTTTCAATACCTTTGAAGCGCTGCATACCGCCGGAAAGCAGATCATTCTCAATTCCGATCGTCCCCCAATGGAACTAAGCACGCTTGAGGAAAGACTTCGTTCCCGTTTTGAAGGCGGGTTAATCGCCGATATACAGCCTCCTGATCTTGAAATGCGCATCGCTATCCTTAAAATGAAAGCGAATCAGGAAAATACGCAGGTCGGCGAGGACGTGCTGATGTTTATCGCCGAAAAGGTAAAGTCAAACATTCGCCAGCTCGAGGGCTGCTTTAACCGCGTTCTTGCCTTCTCCAGCTTTACGCAAAAGCCCATCGATATTGAAATGGCAGATTCCGTATTAAAGGGAATCGTACCGGGCTATTCACAAAAGCCGCTTACGATTGAGGATATTCAAAAAGCCGTCGCTGAATACTATAATGTAGACATCAGCGCCATGCTTTCGCAAAGACGTACCATGGAGATCACCTATCCGAGGCAGGTCGCCATGTATCTGTGCAAAAAAATGATGGATGTTTCGTTAAAAAATATCGGTAAAAGCTTTGGAAACCGCGATCACACCACTGTTATGAACGCCTGCACAAAGATCGAAAAAGAGCTCAAGGAAAACAAAAAGCTTTCCTCCGCGCTTGCCGACCTTGAAACAAGAATCAGAAACGAACAAAACTAAAAAATGCCTATCCACAAAATGTGGATACTTGCTGTGGAATCCACAAGCATATCTTGTGTAAAAGTTGTATAATGAGGATGATGTGGATATCCTTCTCTTTTTTCAGGTTTTTTTTCCAGACTTATCCCCTTTCGTTTTTGTAGAGGGTGAGGGAAAAAAGAATTCTTTCCACAGCTTCCACAAAGCCTACTATAACAACAACAAAATAAATTATACTGAAATAAATATTTTTGTGTGGATAAACACAGTCAAAGGAGAACACAATGCGTTTTCGTATAGCGACAAAAGATCTTAACGCGATCAATACCACCGTAGCAAAGGCACTTTCCTCCCATACAGCCGTTTCAATTTTAGAGGGAGTCTATATTGAGGCGATCGGTAAGGAGGTTTTATTCAAATGCACCGACCTTTCTTTGCAGATCGAAACAATCGTAAACGCGGATGTGGAGGAGGAAGGCGGTATCGTTCTGCCCGGACGTCTTTTTATGGATATCATGCGGCGTATGCCCGGTGAGAGCACGTTAATCTCCACGCAAAAGCAAAAGTCTTTTTTGGAAAGCGACCGCGCAAAATTCAATATTCAGGGCGACCGCATAGAGGACTATCACAGTATGCCGCCGGTCAAAAAGGAAGTTTCCTTCAAAATACGAATGGACGTATTCAAAGAGATGATCCGCCAGAGCATTTTTGCGACCGCGCAGGATGAAAGCAAGCCCATTCTTACCGGTGTGCTTGCGGAAATCACAAATCAGGATTTTACGATGGTGGCGCTCGACGGCTATCGCCTTGCGATGATCAAAAGAAATGTCTCCGGCGGAGAAGAAAAAAATGTGGTGATACCCGCAAAATCTTTGCTTGAAATCGGCAGAATATTAGATGATACGGATCAGATGCTCAATCTGACCTTCTCTCGCACGCATATTCTCATCGATATGGGACAGACAAAAATCACGACAAGACTTCTGGACGGAGAATTTATCAAGTATAAGCAGATCCTCCCCACGGATCATCTGCTGCGCGTAAGAGTCAATCGCGAGGAGCTTTTAGAGAGCATAGAGCGCGTAGCATTGATTGCGCGCGAGGAAAAGAGCAATCTGGTACGCTTTAGTCTGGAAAAAGAAAAAATGGAGATCAGCGCGAACTGTGAAATGGGACGCGCCAATGAGGAAATAGAAGTGCAGTGCATGGGAGATCCGCTTGAAATCGCTTTCAACGCCAAATATTTTTCCGATGTTTTGAAGGCGCTGGACGACGATTATATCTTTATGGATATGAATAACGGAATCAGTCCTTGCGTGGTTCGCCCAATCGAGGGGGAAGAATACTATTATTTGATTTTACCGGTACGGCTGTTTTCATAAAGCGTGGAAATCAAACTGCTCAAAGCGAATCAATACAGAAATTACGCCTCTCTCTCTCTTCATCCCTACTCCGGCGTTAATGTGCTCGTGGGTGAAAATGCGCAGGGAAAAACGAACATGATCGAGGCGCTTTTTCTTTGCGCGCTGGGAAGAAGTCACAGAAGCTCCAAGGACAGCGAATTGATTATGAACGGCTGTGCGGGCGCGTATGTGGGCGTGGATATAAAAAACGGCTCCGGTGATCACAGTATAGAAATGAAGCTGCGGATCGGAGAAAAAAAACAGGTCTATATCGACAAACTACCCATAAAAAAAAGCGCGGAGCTTATGGGTCAGCTAAACGTCGTGATGTTTTCGCCCGAGGATCTGCGCCTTGTCAAGGATGGGCCGGCCGAAAGGCGGCGCTTCATCGATATGGAGCTTTCGCAGCTCTATCCAGCCTACTATGTTCTGCTCCAGCGCTATAATCTTGCGCTCAAACAAAGGAACGCTCTGCTCAAAAGCGATACGGCGGGCTTATCCACCTTATCGGTATGGGATGAGCAGCTTGCCACCTACGGAGCAAAGATCATTGAAAAAAGAGAAGCCTTTATCAAGGAGCTTGAAAGCTATGCTGCGCCGCTGCATAAAGACGTCAGCGGCGGCAGAGAGGAGCTTACGCTGCTGTACAAATCCAACCCGAATACGGATGAAAAGGGTTATGCGCTTACGGGTATACTCATGGAAATGCTGCAAAAGTGCGCGGCGGATGATCTAAGACGCGGCTTTACGACCATAGGCCCGCACCGTGACGATTTGGAATTGCGGATCAACGGTCAGGATGTGCGTGTGTACGG
>CAZNJN010000104.1:0-3608 GCA_964573365.1 uncultured Oscillospiraceae bacterium | reverse complement strand
AAAGGATGAAAAATGAAAAGCCCGTGCTGCTTTTAGACGACGTTTTATCCGAGCTTGACGACAGACGCGGAAGGCTTTTGCTGGAAAGATTGAGAGAATGTCAGTGTTTTTTAAGCTGCACCAGTCTGGAAGGCTTGAAAAAGGCGGGACTGAGCGAGTATCACGCATGGATATGTAAAAACGGAACACTTTTTGAGAAGCAATAAGGAGCGCAGCTATGTATATTGGCGGTGAATCGATTATACCGGATGAAAACATCGTCTGCGTCATCAATAAGGAAACGACCCTGCTTTCCCGCGATACCCGGCGCGCCATCGACGAAGCGATCGGCGTGGGAAGAATCGACATGCGCGCGGGTGAAGCACAAAGATGCTATATCATCACCGAAAAGGAAGGACGCTTTTCGGTTTTTGCCTCGCCCGTCGGCAGTGAAAAGCTGATCGAACGGCACACGCGCTAAGAAAGAAAAACGCAAAAAAACGCAAGCAGTTTCTTCAATAATAATATTACACTTCTTGCCATATGAAAGCTTTTGTGATAAAATAATAGGGTAAAATAATGGCGTAGGAGCCTTCTTTTTATGTTGGGACTCTATTTTTGAAGGAGAGGATCAAAAAAACCTCCAAATTCAAATTTAGACGTTTTGAAAGTAAAAATAAGGAAACGATTATACTATGAAAAGGAACATACGAATGGACGAAGTATTGGAACGCGAAATGGAAGAACTGGAGCATTCAACACAGGAATACAATGCTTCGCAGATTCAGGTGCTTGAAGGCTTGGAAGCGGTAAGGCGCAGACCGGGCATGTATATCGGCTCTACGGATGTGCGCGGTTTGAACCATCTGGTCAAGGAGCTTGTGGATAATTCCATCGACGAGGCGATCGCGGGCTTTTGCGATCATATCGAAATTACGATTCATCCGGACAATTCACTCACCGAAACGGATAACGGACGCGGTATCCCTGTCGATTACCATGAAAAGATGAAAAAGAGCGCTCTTGAGGTAGCGCTTACCATGCTGCACGCCGGCGGCAAGTTTGGCGGCAGCGGCTATAAGGTATCGGGAGGCTTGCATGGCGTAGGTCTTTCGGTCGTTAACGCCCTTGCAAGCGCGCTCAAGGTGCAGGTGAAGCGCGGCGGAAAGGTGTACGTTCAGGAGTATTCTCGCGGCAAGCCCCTTGGCGATGTGCGGGTGATCGGTTCCTGCGAGGAAAACGATACCGGTACGAGCATTACCTATCTTGCCGACGCCGATGTATTTGACGAAGTAAACTATGATTTTGAAGGCTTATGCGAGCGTATGCGCGAGCTTGCCTTTTTGAACAAAGGGATTCGCATTACCCTCACCGACGAGCGGAAAAACGAGCAAAAGAGCTATCATTACGAGGGCGGCATTATCTCCTTTGTGGAGCACCTTAATAAAAATAAGGACCCCATCCAAGAGGTGATGTATTTTGAGGCGATGAAAAACGAGCCGGAAAAACTCGAGGTCGCCAATGTTGAGATCGCCATGCAGTATAACGACGGTTACAGTGAAAACGTTTTTACCTTCGCTAACAACATCAACACCGTGGACGGCGGCGCGCACCTGGTCGGCTTTAGAACCGCGCTCACCCGCGTCGTCAACGATTATGCCAAGCGCTACAAGTACCTGAAAGAAAGCGACCAAAGTCTGTCGGGCGAAGATATTCGCGAAGGCTTGACCGCTATCGTAAGCGTAAAGCTCACAGAGCCGCAGTTTGAAGGGCAAACCAAAACCAAGCTTGGCAACGCCTATATCCGTACCCTTGTGGATTCGGCAGTCGGTACGGGGCTTGGCGAATATCTGGAAGAAAACCCGGCCATCGCCAAAGTGATTCTGGAAAAATGTATCACGGCCTCACGCGCCCGCGACGCCGCGCGTAAAGCGCGCGAGCTTACGCGGCGTAAAACGGCGCTCGACTCCACCTCTCTGCCCGGAAAGCTTGCCGATTGCAACGAAAGCGATCCGAGCAAATGCGAAATATTTCTTGTAGAGGGCGACAGCGCCGGCGGCAGCGCCAAGCAGGGACGCAATCCCGATTTTCAGGCGATCCTTCCGCTGCGCGGCAAGATACTGAACGTGGAAAAGACGCGTCTTGACCGTATGCTCGCCAACAACGAAATTCGCGCGATGATCACCGCCTTTGGCGCGGGGCTTGACGAGGACTTTGACACCTCCAAGCTGCGCTATCATAAAATCGTCTGCATGACCGATGCCGATGTTGACGGCAGTCATATCCGCATCTTGATGCTGACCTTCTTTTTCCGCCATATGCGCCCGCTTATCGAGGAGGGCTATGTCTATGTGGCGCAGCCGCCGCTCTATAAGATCAGCCGCGGAAAGGCCATTTATTATGCCTATGACGACGCGGAGCTTGAGCGCATCCTATCTGAGATCGGGCGCGATCCAAAGCCTGTGATCAACCGCTATAAGGGTCTTGGCGAAATGAATCCCGATCAGCTTTGGGATACGACGATGGATCCCGATAACCGCGTAATGCTGCAGGTGCATCTTGAGGACGCGATGCGCGCCGATGAAATTTTCACCGTGCTCATGGGCGACAAGGTCGATCCAAGGCGCGAGTTTATCGAGCAAAACAGCAAGCTGGTCGCGGAAGTGGATCTGGACATATAATCAATTAGGAATTAGGAATTAGGAATTAGGAATTAGGAATGAAGGCAGCCTTTGCGCTTACGCGCAAAGGCAATCATAAAGGGATCGTGATGAAAAATCATCGCAAATAGAAGTAGGGGAGAGAGCGATTTCGCTTGGAAAGTGAACAAAAGGAAAATGTCATAGCGGAAAAAAGCAAAGCCTTTGCGCTTAGATGCCTTAAGCTTTATCAATATCTTTTCAAGGAAAAAAATGAGCAGTTGCTTTCAAAGCAGCTGCTCAGAAGCGGAACAAGCATCGGTGCAAACGTAAAGGAAGCGCTGTATGCCGCAAGCAAAAGAGACTTCAATGCAAAAATGCAAATTGCGTTAAAGGAAGCGGCGGAAAGCGAATACTGGCTTGAATTATTGAGTGAAGCCGGATATATCACAGCAAAGCAGTTTGAAAGCCTAAACACTGATTGCGCAGAGCTTAGAAAAATTCTCTGCTCCATCACAAAGACAATAAAGGACGCCAAGGAGGACTAGGAGAAAAGGAGAAGGAAAAAGGAAAAAGGGAATCCCGAAGGGATTCTGACAGACATTCCTCATTCCTCATTCCTCATTCCTAATTAAGAAGATGTTTGAAAACGAAACCAATCCTCGCATCAAGCCACTAGATTTGGAAAGTGAAATGAAGCGCAGCTTTATTTCCTATGCCATGGCGGTCATTATCAACCGTGCTCTGCCGGATGTGCGAGACGGACTCAAGCCCGTACACAGGCGTATCCTCTATTCCATGGGCGAGCAGGGCTATACCGCGGATAAGCCGACGCATAAGAGCGCCCGTATTGTGGGCGATGTCATGGGTAAATACCATCCGCACGGAGACTCCTCGGTGTATGACGCGATGGTGCGTCTTGCGCAGGATTTCAACACCCGCTATCCTCTTGTGGACGGGCAGGGAAACTTCGGCAGCTTAGACGGCGAC
>CAZNJN010000103.1:0-7378 GCA_964573365.1 uncultured Oscillospiraceae bacterium | reverse complement strand
TTCTCCCTCAAAGATCGCCTTCGTCGGCGAGTCAGCGGGCGGAGGTCTTTGTTTCGCGCTCTGCCATAAGCTGATCGCGCTCTCACTCCCGCTCCCCGCCTGTATTACCGCCATATCGCCATGGGTTGACTTAACGCTCGCCTTGGACGCCGTTTCGCGCAACAGCGAATTGGACCCCACGCTAACCGCTTCTTCGCTTTGCGTACAAGCAGCCCTATATGCGCGGGGTGATTTGAAGAACCCCTATGTATCCCCGCTCTACGGCAATTTCACAAACTTTCCGCCTTCACTTATTTTTGCCGGCTCGCATGAAATCCTCGAGGATGACGCGCGAGCAATCCATGATAAGCTTATTCTAGCCAAACGCGAGAGTACGCTTCATATTGAAGACGGAGCCTGGCACGCGTATGTGCTTTATGGCATTTACGAAGCCCGGCAAGCTTTGGAAAGAGTAAAACTCTTTATTGGAGAAAAAACGAATGAAGGATAACCGGGAGATCGAATGGCTGCATCTTGATAATGCCGCGCTGATCTATCCCGCCGCCATGAACCACAACTGGACGGCACTGTTTCGTTTAAGCGCGGAGCTGAACGAGGATATCGATCCTATTACGCTCCAAAGCGCGCTTGATCATGTCCTGCCCCGTTTCCCAGCCTTTTCAACGCGTCTGCGCCGCGGTCTATTTTGGTACTATCTTGAAAATGCGGATCGCTGCTCTCTCATCCAAAGAGACGTTGCAAACCCCTGTGTGCGCATGGATCTTAGGCGGAACGGCGGTTTGATGTTTCGTGTGCGTTATTACGGCAGGCGCGTCGCCGTTGAGATCTTTCACGTTTTGACCGACGGAACCGGCGGTCTTTGTTTTCTAAAGACCTTAGTGGCAGAATACCTGCGCTTGCGCTATGGGGCGTCGATCCCCTGCGACGCGCAGATCCTTAATCCCGTCGAAGCCCCCAAGCCCGACGAGCTTGAGGACAGCTTTGTACGTTTCGCGCGTGGCGCTTGCCTCTCGCGCAAGGAGAGCATCGCTTATCCGATTCGCGGTACATCCACGCCTCATTTTATGCATATTATCACCGGCACGCTGCCTATACAAAGCGTCAAGGACGTCGCCGCCGCCTATCAGGCGAGCGTCAATGAGTTTTTAACCGCCGTGCTGCTCTGCTCCATCGCGGAGGTTCAAAGCCGTGACAGAATCAAAAGCAGACGCAAGTTGCCTGTCAAGGTCAATGTGCCTGTCAACCTAAGACGATTTTATCCCTCCGTCACGATGCGGAATTTCGCCTCCTATGTCAATGTGGGCTTTGAGCCCTTATATGGGGCATACAGCTTTGAGGAAACCGTGCGTATCGTCCACAGCTTTATGGGCTTGGAGTTGACCGAAAAACGACTCAACGCCCGTTTTTCCACGAATGTTCGTTCTACGCAGAATCCCTTTGTCCGTTTTTTACCGCTACCGCTCAAGCTCTTTGCCATGAAGCTCGCCTATAGCTTCGTGGGTGACCGCTACTCGTCGAGTTCTCTGTCCAATCTGGGGCTGACCCGTCTGCCGGATGAAATGGCAAAGTACGTTACGCGTCTTGATTTTATGCTCGGTCCGTTGCAGCTCAATCCCGTCACCTGCGCCTGTCTTTCCTATGGCGAAAGCATGAACATTAATTTTACGCGCACCATAATGGAAGCGGAAGTTGAGCGCGCCTTTTTCACGCGCCTTGTCAAAATGGGAATTCCTGTTAAAATCGAAAGTAACGAAAGGTATTGAAGCATGTCCTATTGTGTAAATTGCGGCGTCGAGCTTGCCGCTTCGGAAGAAAAATGCCCCCTTTGCGGCGTACCGGTACAGAATCCCGCAAATCCCTGGAAGGAACCGCAGAATATGCCCTACCCTCCGCGTGTGGAACGTATCCTCTCGCATGTCGATCGCCGCTACAGCGGCATTCTTGCCACGGTAGCGCTGTCCATACCCGTGATTTGCTCCATTTTGATCGACATTTTCATGACCAGGCAGATCTCGTGGTCCGGCTATGTAAGCGGCGCGGCGGTCTGTCTTTTCGTCTGGTTCATTTTGCCAATGCTCATCCAAGAGCAGAATGTTTATCTTTTTATCCTTTATGATACGGCCGCCTTACAGCTCTATCTTGCCGACATCTGCTTGATGAGCGTCGGCATCATGGCCTATGTCACCTTTGTTATGCCGCTTGGCTTCGCGCTTTGCGCGCTGGCCTATGCCTGCGCACCCATTATCAAGGCAAAGCGCCTATCGGGTACGCTGTATAAGCCGGCGATCATCATGGCGATCCTCGCCGTATTTTGCGTGCTTTTCGAGTTGATCATCGATTTGAATCTATATGGCGTTTTCCGGCCGGTATGGTCCTTTATCGCCGCGACACCCTGTCTGGTGCTCTGCGCCATGCTGATTTTGCTTGAGAAAAAGCAAAAGCTCAAGGATAAGATTCTTCGTAGACTCTTTGTATAGTCTACAGCCTATAGAAAAACACGCCGCATCCATGTGCGGCGTGTTTTTATGCTGCAAAGCAGAGCATATTCTATGGTTTACTGCTTATTTTCCTCGTTCCGGGGCTGAAGCTCAGGCTTTTCGCCTTCGCTCGGAGCCTTCGTAAGCTGCTGCGATCCTTCAAACACGGGCTGCGTCATATCCGGGTTCTGCATGACGGGCTGCCGTTTGCCGTTGTTTTTGATGCCGTCATAGCAGGCGAGCACAAAGTAGCCGAGCGTATAGATCACGCAGGCAAAGTAGAGAATCGTTCTAAGCACGGGGATAATGCGCGCTGCGCTTAAAATCGCTCCGCCGACGAGAGCGGCAAGGTAAACGTTCATGTTGGGGAATACCAGCCTTGCAAGCGATGCGCCGGTGAAGGGGATCGCAAAGAGGAATACAAGCAGGTAGAGCAGCGCGAGCAGACCCGCAAGCGGCAGCCCGATGTAGGTCAAGCAAACGAGCAGGAGAAGCATGGGCATCGCAAGCATAGCGATCGCGCCTGTTATCAGCATGGGCGCCGTGCGGTATTTGATCATATCCTTAGCATTTTCCAAGGAACGGTTGATGCACAAACAGATAAAGAGCGCAAGCAGCGCCGTGGCGGGAATCCAGTACAGGCGGGAAAGGAGCTTGTGCGCGATGATGGCAGTTCCAACGACCGCTTCGGTGACTTCCTCAGTTTCTTCAACCACATTGTAATCGCTCTGCGCGATCTGCGCGCCCGAAGCAACAACGGGATTGGAACCGGACTCGGTTTTGAGCGTCCCCATGATTACCGCGTTCTCTCCGATGAATATCTTATCCGCAACGACAGAGGCATCGCCATTGACGGTTCCGTTAATCGTAACCGTAGTACCCGCCGCGCAGAGCGTATCGCAAACGCCGTCGAAGTTGATTTCATAGCCGACCGCATACGCGCCGTGCGCGCTGCAGTTTTTATCAAAAACTATGTTATAACCGGCACAGGTGAAGTTGTTTTGCGCCTGAACACCGTTCAGATACAGGTTATAGCCCGCCGCGCGAAGACTGCCGCCAAGCGTGGCTCCGTTTATCGTAAGATCGCGTCCCGCAAGAACTGCGTCCGCACCGAGCACAGCGTCTCTGAGATTGAGCGCTTCTCCCGCCCAGTATAAGTCACGTTCGGTCTGTACACTTGAAAGCTCGGGTTCGCCGCTTATCGCGTTTCCCGCGCCATCGGTATCCATAGCCTGTGCGCTCGCGGCAATCGCGAATGCCATCAACACGGCCAAAAACAGGATGATTGGTTTTCTTTTCATTATTTTACCCTTCTATCTTTTAACAAATTGACATTATTATACTGGAAATAACACGAAATACAATATGAGAATTATGAGAAAATTCTTAAAATACGGTTAAAATACTCCAGTAGTTCCCTTTGCGACAAGACGCATTTTTTATTTTTTCTTTAGGCGGGACCACAGGATGATTATAATCTGCGCGGGAATCCCAATTACAAAGATCAGTTTGAGATCATGAGAAAGCAAGCCTACATAAATGGAACAGATAAGGCTCCACACAAGCAGTGAAACTATGATATAGTTGAGTTTAGCACGCCCCCAAATGCTGTTGAATACCAAAAGGACGATGCAGGAAACGGGAATGGCGTACACATATACGCTCCAAAGCAGATTGAATTGTACCGGGTAGAGCTTGAGTATGACAAACACGATCGTCGCCACGAGCCAGACCAGCGCGACCGCGAGCAACGCGACCACCATTCGGTTTACGTTTTTTTGTTCCTTATTATTTTTTGGGTTTTCCGTCGTTTCTAACGGCTGTGCGTGTTCTTCTTCCAGCAGGTAATCTACGCTGACGCCGAAAAGCTCGGCAATGGACTTTAACACGCCGACGTCAGGCACGGATTCGGCTCTCTCCCATTTTGAGACCGCCTTATCGCTGTAATTCAGTTTCTCCGCCAACTCTGCCTGCGTCCAATTTGTATTTTTGCGAAGATCGACCAGATTTTTCGCAATCGTCGCTTTTAATTCACTCATAGGCCGATCTCCTTCCCGCATGAACGGTTTCATGCCTGTTTCTGTCATTTTACCATAGCAATCAAGCCAAAAGCAAATCTTCTCTACCGGCGGTAGAGCGGCTCCTTTTTTCTCTACTTTCTATATTTTTATGGTAGAGCCACAAAACGCGCAGGTAGGGTGACTCAAGTCGCCGCGTGGGTTACAATAGGTATACTTGAATAGCGGCAAACCGATTCTATCTCGTGTTTGATAGAATTGCCTTGTCATATGAAAAAAGGGAGATTGATTATGCAGCCTTATGTTTTGACTTGTTGCTCTACCGCCGACCTGAGCGCGGAGCATCTTGCCAAGCGGAGCATTCCATATGTTTGCTTCCATTTTATTATTGACGGCGTGTCCTATCCGGATGATCTTGGTCAGAGCGTACCGTTTGAAGATTTTTATCAGCGCATTCGCGAGGGCGCGGAGCCCACAACGGCGCAGGTGAACGTTCAGCAGTTTATTCAGTTTTTTGAGCCGTATCTGAAAGACGGCAAGGACATTCTCCATGTATCGCTCTCCTCCGGTCTTTCCGGTTCCTTTAACGCCGCCAACACCGCGAAAGCCCAGCTTTTGGAAAGCTATCCCGACCGAAAAATCGAGCTTGTCGATTCGCTGGGTGCTTCTTCGGGCTATGGCCTTTTCATGGATATGCTTGCCGACCGCAAAGACGCGGGTGCTTCGCTCGAGGAACTCAAAAGCTGGGCGGAGGAAAACAAGCTGACGATCCACCACTGGTTTTTCTCAACCGATCTTACCTCCTATATCCGCGGCGGACGTATTTCCAAGGCGGCTGGATTTTTCGGGACGCTGCTCGGCGTATGCCCGCTGCTTAATATGGACGCAGCCGGCCATCTGATTCCCCGTGAAAAGATTCGCACCAAGAAGAAGGTCAAAGCCGCCATCCTTGAAAAGATGAAGGAGCATGCCGTCGGCTCTCTGGAGTATTGCGGAAAATGCTACATCTCTCAATCCGCTTGTATCGAGGACGCGCAGGACGTCGCCCGGGCGATCGAAGAATGCTTCCCCAAGCTAAACGGCAAGGTCGAAATCAATTACGTCGGCACCGTAATCGGCGCGCACACGGGCTGTGGCACTGTCGCCCTATTCTTTGTCGGCGATAAGCGCAGCGATATTGTCGAAAGCCACTAAGACTCGTTTTCCCCAAGAGGCTGAAGCAGCCTCTTTTTTTATTGAAATGTGACAGTGTTGTAGACAAATCTTGAAGCGTATTGCATTTTCAGGCGGCATGTTCTATATTCATGTTAGCACTCATGGCTTTTGAGTGCTAACCCTTTTCATTATCATATATTTACGGAGGCTTGATATACCATGGCAGCAAAGAAACAATTCAAAGCCGAGTCAAAGCGTCTGCTTGACTTGATGATCAATTCGATCTATACGCATAAGGAGATCTTTCTTCGTGAATTGATCTCAAACGCCAGCGACGCGCTTGATAAGCTCTATTTTCAGTCTCTTACCGACAGCAGCGTAGCGATGAACCGGGATGACTTTCTCATCCGTATTGCCGCCAACGAGGAAGCTCGAACCCTTACCATCAGCGATAACGGCTGCGGCATGAGTAAGGAGGAGCTTGAAAACAATCTTGGCACCATTGCAAAGAGCGGCACGCTTGCTTTTAAGGAAGCGCATGAGGACAACAAGGAGCTTGAAACAATCGGGCAGTTTGGCGTGGGCTTTTATGCCGCCTTTATGGTAAGCGCCACCGTAGCCGTCATCACACGCGCATTTGGCAGCGACGAGGCCTATAAGTGGGAATCGAACGGTGCGGACGGTTATACAATCTCTCCCTGCGTCAAGGAGAGCGTCGGTACGGATGTGATCCTTACGCTCAAGGAGGATGGAGAGGACGAAGATTATAGCCGATTCTTAAAGTCCTACACCATTTCCTCTTTGGTTAAAAAATATTCGGACTACATCCGCTACCCCATTCGTATGCAGGTGGAAAAATCCCGTCCCAAGGACGAAAAGGGCGAGGAATACGAAACCTATATCGAGGATGAAACGCTTAACAGCATGATTCCGCTTTGGAAGAAGCAGAAAAGCGAGGTCAAGGATGAAGAATACAATCAGTTCTACATGGACAAATTCCATGATTACGAAGAGCCTCTACTGCGCATCCACACTGCGGTCGAGGGCGTGATCTCCTACAACGCGCTGCTTTTCATTCCCCAGCGTCCGCCCTTCGATTATTATTCCAAGGATTACAAGCGCGGCTTGCAGCTTTATACCAACGGCGTTATGATCATGGACAAGTGTGAAGACCTGCTGCCCGATTATTTTGGATTTGTGCGCGGTCTTGTCGATTCCGCCGATCTTTCGCTCAATATTTCCCGAGAAATGTTGCAGCATGACCGCCAGCTAAAAGTAATCGCGCTGAATTTGAAGAAAAAGATCAAATCCGAGCTGGAAAGTCTGCTCTCTAACGACAGGGACAAATATATCAGGTTTTTTGAGAGCTTCGGCCTTCCGCTCAAGTACGGCATGTACAGCGGCTACGGTCAAAACAAGGAATTTTTGCAGGATCTGATCCTCTTCTACTCCGCCGCGGAGGATAAGCTCATCACCCTAAAGGAATATGTGGACGCCATGCCCGAGGGACAGAGCAGCATCTACTACGCCTGCGCCGAAAGCTACGAGCGCGCGAAAAAGCTTCCGCAGACCGAGCTGGTTCGCGAAAAAGGCTACGATATTCTCTGCATGAAGGACGATGTGGACGAGTTTGCCGTGCGTATGCTTGACAAGTATATGGATAAGCCGTTCCGCTCCGTTTCTGATAATGATCTGGATATCGCCACCGAGGAGGAAAAAGAATCCTTT
>CAZNJN010000102.1:0-7473 GCA_964573365.1 uncultured Oscillospiraceae bacterium | reverse complement strand
TTTGATTTCGAGTGCCGCACGATCGACCACTCTGACAACCCTCCTTGAGCTGCGAGGAACACATAGTGCCTCTACAGACTTAAGAATTATACAATACGGCAAGATAAAAAGCAACAAAAGAATCAAAGGATTAAGAAGTGAGAAATGGGATTGTCAATCTTCGGATTTTGTCGGATAATGTATAAGAAGTAAATTGCGCTTAGATGCGGATGGAGTCGTATGGTTTTTAGCAGCCTCATTTTTTTATACTTGTTTCTGCCCTCTGTGCTCATTTGCTATTTTTTGACGCCCGCTCGGTATAGGATTGCTGTACTACTTTTTTTCAGCCTGCTGTTTTACGGCTTTGGCGAGCCGGTATACTTGCTGATCATGCTTCTTTCGATCCTTGTCAATTTTTACTTTGGCGCGGCGGTAGGAAAGATCAAGGCTTATGCTCCCCAAAAAGCAAAGCTATATTTGATTTTCAGCATCGTATTCAATTTGGGCTTGCTCTGCTTTTTCAAATATACGGATTTTTTTATCGAAAACCTTGCCCTGCTGCCGGGCTTGAAAGGCAGAATAAGTCCGCTGGGAATCGCTTTACCTTTGGGAATCTCGTTTTATACGTTTCAGAGCATGTCTTATGCGATTGACGTGTACCGAAACGATGCACCCGTACAAAAGAGTCTTACAAAATTTGCGACCTACGTTTCGTTTTTTCCCCAGCTTATCGCAGGACCGATCGTGCGCTATAAAACAATAGCGGATCAACTGGAGAGCCGCGAAGAAAACTGGGAAAAGCGTCGCAGCGGTTTGATTCGGTTTATGATCGGCCTTTCAAAAAAGGTGCTGCTGGCAAATGCTTTTGGACAGCTTTGGGACAAGTTTTCCATGCTGCCTATAGAGGGACGCAGCGTATTAGGCGCGTGGCTGGGTGCGATCGCCTTTTCTCTGCAAATTTATTTTGACTTCGGGGGCTATTCGGATATGGCGATAGGTCTCGGGCGGTTGTTTGGCTTTTCTTTTGCGGAAAACTTTGATTATCCGTATACGACGAAAAGCATTACCGAGTTTTGGGGCAAACGCTGGCATATTTCTCTTGGCACATGGTTCAAGGAATACCTCTATATTCCTCTTGGAGGAAACCGGTGCAGCATACCAAGACATATTCTAAACCTTTCCATCGTATGGCTTTTGACAGGGTTTTGGCATGGCGCAAGCTGGAATTTCGTCCTTTGGGGCGCCTACTATGCGGTTTTGCTGATTCTCGAAAAGTATTTTCTGTTGAACTGGCTCAAGAAAATACCTTCATGGATTGCTTCAGTCTATTCGCTGTTTTTCGTTGTACTGGGCTGGGTTATATTTGCGAATGACTCTTTGAGCGGAGTGCTTTCATATATGCGCAGCATGTTCGTATGCACAGCAGCGGGCTTGGTCGATCAGAGCGTGCTTTACTGCTTAAACGGATGGACGCCCTTATTCCTTGTCGGGTTTCTGGCGTGTACGCCGCTTGCCGCTAAGGTTATGAAAAGAATAGCAATAAAATATAAGCGCATATATCCGGCGCTGGAGATTGTGCTTTGCTTGCTCGCTCTTGTTATCTGCACCGCGTATATTGTAGATGCAAGCTATAACCCGTTTTTGTATTTCAGATTTTGAGAGGCATAGTGCGCTTATGAAAAACAAAACTGCAAAAATCGTTGTTCTGTGCAGCGCCGCGTTACTCGGCATGATTACGGCGGTAAATATCGTTATGCCCGATCAAGAATACAGCGAGGGCGAGAATCGGGTTTTAACGCAAAGACCCGCATTCTCATTTGCGGCATTGATCGATTCGCAAAACAGCTATACTACTGAGTTTGAAGAGTATTTTAACGATCAGTTTTATATGCGCGATAAATGGGTGGGCTTAAAAGCGGGCATTGAAAAGTGCATCGGAAAAACAGAGAATGACGGCGTATACTTTGCAGAAAACGATAATTTGATCGAGACGCCTAATGAGGACAGCGCGGGAGAAGTAAATATTAAAAGCATCAATAGCTTTTGTGCATCCGCAGAGGTACCGGTCTATTTTGCGATCATACCCAACAGCATTTGCGTTAACAGCGAAAAGCTGCCTCGTTTTGCCGATGATGGGGGAGAGGAAGCATGGATCGAAGCGCTCTACGATAAGAGTACCAAAAGCAAAAACTGCGCGCTTACACAAGCCTTGAAAGAGCATCAAGACGAGTACATCTATTATCGAACCGATCACCATCCGACCTCCTTGGGGGCGTATTATATTTACTGCTCGCTCGCTGCAAAGCTAGGCTTTGCTCCAAATCAGCTTTGTGACTATACGAGGGAAACGGTAAGCAAAAGCTTCTATGGCACGATGCGCGCAAAATCCGGCGCGTGGTGGATACAAGCGGACGAAATTACCCGATTTATGCTGCCTGATGAAAGCTACACCCTTACAACCTATAAAAACGCGAATGAAGCCGAAACAAACGATGGCTTATATGTATGGGAGCAACTGAATACTCGCGATCAGTATACCTTTTTTCTTGGCGGAAATCAGCCAAGACAGGTCATCGAAAATGCCGATGATACACAGGGGAAACGTTTGCTTGTGATCAAAGACTCCTTTTCTCACTGCATTGTCCCATTCTTGGCGGCACATTACGCGCAGATCCACTTGATCGATTTGCGCTATTATAGAAGCGGGCTGCAAGATTACATCAACGAGCAGGGCATCGATGAAGTATTGATTCTTTACAGTGCCGAAAACTTCAAAACCGATAAAAATCTGGTGTTTATCAACAAGTGAAACACTTGTTAAAGATTTGCTGCATCACGGGAGGTATTATATGAAAAAAAGAATATTTTGTTTGCTGCTTTCGCTCATCCTGCTATTTTCCGCCGTCTGCGCGTCCGCAAAGACGACGGATGAAACAGAAACTTCGCTAAGCGCAAGCCCGACGCTTTTGCCAACACCCACGCCTACACTTTCGCCCAGCCCGACGCCGACGCCATCGCCCAGTCCGACCGAAACGCCCCTGCCGACGCCTACCCCGACGCTGCGCCCAAATCAGGCGCCTTGGTTTGATTACAGCGCCCTGCTGGGCGACTCCATCAGCGACGGACTTCGTATCTATGCAGAAAGAAAAAGAAAAACGGATGCGGATTTTTTGGGAAACATGCAGTTTTTTACAAAAGTAGGATACAGTCTTTCCTATGCGTCGGCGAAGTCACCCAAGAAGCTGGTAAAGTATAAGGGAAAGTCCATGCGTCCGGAGGACGCTCTTTCGGCGATGGGGGCAAAAAAGGTTTTTATTATGCTGGGAATCAATGATATTTTCCATACCGAAACTGAAAATAGACCTAAATATAGCACCCTGATCGATAATATACGCGCAAAAAACCCGGGCATCAAAATCGCATTGATCGCGATTACTCCGATCGTCACGGACGGACAGCATTCAGCCTTCAAAAACAGCAAGGTAAATGAGTATAATGAGTTTGTGAAGAATGTGAGCAATGAAAAGGGCTGCGATTACATTGATTTTAACGATCAGCTCCGCGATAAAACCGGCGGCTTAAGGCCTTCCTACTCAAACGATCAGTTTGTCCACTTAAAAGGCGGCGCGTTTGAAATCTACGCCGCCGCCCTTAGTCAAAACGCACAATACATGAGCCGATGAATCAGCCGAGCTTGAGATAGCTTTCGCTGATATAGCAGTTGTCTTCACCGCTTCGGATGCGATACCACTCGGGATTATAATATTTTCTGCTTACGGGGAGTGTCGCATCCTTTTCTGCCGTGCCAAACATTTCTCCATCTTCCGAAGGGGTCTTTCGTAAATTTGCGTATTCGGATACGTTCACGACCTTGCCGCTCAGATCGGATGTGCCGGAGATGGAAAGGTATTTTTTATGGATATACATTTCCGCTCCATCATAGATAACCTTGTACCAGGAAGCGTCGGCCTGCTCGATTACATCGACGCCCGCGCCCTTGGGAACTTTGGCGACGAGAGCGGATTCTGAGGACGCTTTTTCTCTTCCGTTTACATAGGATTTGACGTTTACGACCTTGACGCCGTCTGATGAGGAGGCGGTTTTTTGTGCAAATTTGGCAAATGCTTTCATCTGGGCTATCCACACGACATAGCCGTCGTTGTTAAAATGCACATAATCGTCGCTTGAATAATCCTTGTTCAAAGCATTTCCGCTTTTTAACACGCAGGTAAAATCGATAAACGTAATATCGGCGCTGATGGCAAGCTTCATGAGGGAGCGATTGATCGTATCAATCTTTTCGTTATTGCGAAGTGAGCTTTCTTTGCGCACTGTCATGGGGAAGACGGCAATCATAAAGAGCTGTGCCTCAGGAACAGCATTTCTGATTGCGTCGATCAGTTTTGCGTAATTGTTGATCAAGGTCGAAACCTCTCCGGCCGAATCGTTGATGCCCAAGGTGATAAACACCTTTTTTACATTCATCGCCTTAATGCTTTTTTGCGGCTGTAGACGATTTCCGTCATATTCGGGATGCTTTTCAAAGCCATCCTCATTTGCGGTTTGGGAGACCATATAGCCGTTGGTAGCTAAAAACTGGGCGTTGCCTAGCACATTTGAACCGGCTTTACGCTGAGAGCTTACGTATTTTTCAAGGCCGACGGTGAGAGAATCTCCAAGAAATACTGCATCGTTATAATAATCATAATCCGAGGATGCAAATACGCCTTGAGGCAATAGAAAAAGCAAACTCATAGCGCACAAAATCAATGCGGCTGCTCTGTTGATCGTTTTCTTCATGTTTATTGTATCTCGGTGTTAAAGATTGCCACCATGCCGCTGTAATCGGCGGAAACGAGCAGCAATAGCGTCTCGCCGTTTCTTTGTACCTTGCACCCTGTGATGATCGCGTACTGTTCGGGAGAATAGCTCTCCGCCTCATCCGCCTTTGCCTGCAAACGTTCGTTCAACATCGTCTCAATCCGGTCTGCTGCGGCGCTGTCGATTGCTTGAAGCATAACGACCTCATCAGCGAGCATGTTATCAAGACTGATCATAAAAATGCCGTCCTTGTAATCATCACGCTCGATGCCGTAATAATCCGTGACCATTTCAGGGGGGATTTCCATCATCTCAGGAAGCTGCGGCTGCATTTGATCATAGGCTGACTGAAAGCGCGATTGCATATCCTCGGGCGCCGTTGCGCTGCTTGTGGCAGCTTTCGAGCAACCATAAAAAAGGCAGCTTAAAAGCAAAATGCAGAGAAAAAATGCTATTTTTCGTTTCATGAAGCACTCCTTTCGTCCGGCGCTGTCCATGTGCCGGAGCTGTAAGATTCATAGGCGTATTGGTAAAGAGCGTTGATCCATGCCGCCGCGCCTTCCTTAGACATATGCACATAATGATCGGAAGAATAAGCCGGTATCAGGCAATTATCTTCCCCCTTAAGAGCGCTTGAAATATCGACATATTCCACATTGGACTCTTCGGCGCAGATCTGCTTGAGCGACGCGTTGAAAGAGTCCATGTTCTCGTTGTTCAACTTAGCTCTTTCACCCTCTTTGGTAACGGGGGTGCAGGATTGTACATAGATCATTACGTCAGGCGCCTGTTCGCGAATGTTTTGGAGCAGCTTGCGGTATAGATCGATGCAGTCATCGATATGACTGCCCGCCCAATCGTTTACGCCAAGCATGATGTACACATTATTGACTTCCATTGCGTTTATAATACCCGGTATCGTCATTGCTTTGCCCTTATAGCGCAGCGCGCCGTCACTTGGCGCATGCTTAAAACAGGCTCTTTCAAGATTGAAGCTTTTTGCGGCGGCAAAGCGGGCGTCTCCCAAAAGTGCGGGGCGCTCCTTACGCATTTGCGTCGCGTAATTCTGTAGACCCTGCGTAATCGAATCCCCGATAAAAACGGAATCATTAAAAAAAGCGTCATAAAAATCGCTTCCGCATTCCGGTATGGGCGTAGGCTCGACTGTCGCTTGAGCAGTAGGCGATAAGACAGGCGACGCCGTAGGCATGGGGGCAGACGTTGCTTGTGGCGTTGGGGGAGACGTAATCGCAACAGCGTTATCAGTTGATGACGCGGGAACGCAGCCATTCAAAAAGAATGCCGCAAGCAAAACGAACAAGAGAAGCAAAGCGACCGGTCTGAACACAAATTTCATAACATCTTCCACCTGTAAATTACTATCGTCATTCTATCAATATGCCCTAACCTTGTCAAGAAAGCTGAAATTTTGAAGGATTGGAAACAATCATGGTGAAGCTGTTGCATATCCCGCGCAAAACAGGCATAATAAAGCCACCCTTGGAGGTGTGCTTATGAATATCGCATTATGTTCTGATACATTTTTACCCATTGTTGACGGCGTGGGCCGTGTCGTATATTCGTATGCGATGGAATTGGCGAACCGCAAGCATGCCTGCTATGTGATTACGCCGATCCAAAAAACAGGCTACCGCGGCGGCTATCCTTTTGAAATTGTAGATTATTTGAGCGTATCAACGCCTACGGCGGCGCAGTATACGGCGGGAGCGGCGACGCTCGATGCGCATTATTTGGAGCGAGTGTCTCAAATTCCTATTGATCTTGTACATGCGCACAGTCCCGCGACCGCCGGTATTGAAGCGCTGCGTCTTGCTCGCAGAAAAAAAGTCCCGCTCATTGGTACCTTTCATTCCAAATACTACGACGACATCAAAAGATATACACATAGCGATGTGATCTCTGCGGTCGGCGTAAAGCTGATTTCGTCGTTTTATGAACGCTGCGACGGAGTTTGGACAGTGAGTGAGCATGCGGCTCAAACCCTGCATGATTATGGCTATCGGGGAGATATCAAGATCCTTCGCAACGGCTGTATCATTCAAAGCCCGAAAAAGGAATGGGAAGAAAAAGCACGGCGTGAGTACAAGCTTGACAAGCGTCCTATCATTCTTTTTGTGGGACAAATCGACGATAAGAAAAACGTCATGCGTATTGCCGAAGCGGCGGCGCTCATGCACATGATGGACTGTGATTTTCAGCTTGTTTTTGCGGGTCGCGGAAAGGATGAAGAAAGGCTGAAAGCCTATGTTCAAGAAAGCGGTATGCAAGCTAAGGTGATTTTTACAGGCCATATTTTTGACGCGGATATACTCAACGGACTATATATGGCGTCGGAGCTGTTTGTGTTTCCTTCTATGTATGACACGGCGGGTCTGGTCGTAAACGAAGCGGCAATGATGGGAACCCCGTCGCTTGTGTTGGAAAAAAGCGCGCCCGCGGAACTGATAAGAAATGGAGAGAACGGCTTGATTTGCGAAAACAATCCCGCAAAGCTGAGCGAGGCGATCCGTCGTTATCTGTTTGAAATGGATTTAACAGGGCGGGATAATCTTGAGGATCATATTCTAAATCGGCATCTTGAATAAGAATTACATCTCCCGTTGCTTTCTTTAGCCCCTCTCTAAGCGCAAAAGCCTTCCCCTGATTTTGCTC
>CAZNJN010000101.1:0-7518 GCA_964573365.1 uncultured Oscillospiraceae bacterium | reverse complement strand
ACGACATCGTAGAGGAAATGGGCGCAGATAGCTTCCGCCTTTATGAAATGTTCATGGGCGCTTTCGATCAGCCGATCCCGTGGAGCACGACCGGCGCGCGCGGCTGCCGCCGTTTCCTTGAGAGAGTATGGCGTTTGCAGGGCATGATCTGTGACGAACAGGGCATTCGCGAGGATATGAAGCGCATCGTTAACGCAACCATCAAAAAGGTCAGCGAGGACTACGAGGCGATGAAATATAACACGGCGATCGCGCAGATGATGACCATGGTTAACGAAATCTACACAAAGGGCAGCGTAAGTAAGGACGAGCTGCATGTGCTTTTGACCATCCTTTCGCCTGTCGCGCCGCATATATGCGAAGAACTCAACGAGCGGATCGGCAACAAGACGCCGCTCTACGAAACGAAATGGCCGATCTGGGACGAGAGCGCGCTGCTTGCCGACGAGATCGAATACGGCATCCAAATCAACGGAAGGGTGCGTGGACGTATTACGATGAGCGCGGACGCCGATAAGGAAACGGTAGAGGCTGCCGCACTGGCAAATGAGGACGTCAAGCCTTTCGTTGAGGGCAAGACGATCCGCAAGGTTATCGTCGTGAAAAACATCGTCAATATCGTGGTCGCCTAAGACGCTTGCATAAAAAAATGAAAAGAACTACAATGAGACCGTCAAAAACGGTCTCATTTTCAGTTTATATTTGAAAAGGCAAGAGTAAGAAGGAAAAAACGATGGAACAACTATGTATAAAAAACGCGACGGTCATTGACGGCACGGGCGCGAAGCCTTTTATTGGCAGCGTGTGGCTCAAAAACGGCAAAATCGACAGAGTGGAAAAGAGGGGGGACGCTTCAAAAAGCGCGGCGGCAGATGCGGCTCAGTGTATCGATGCGAGCGCGCTTACGCTTACGCCGGGCTTTATCGACGTGCATTCGCACGGCGATCTGGTGATAGAAAGCGCGTACAGCACCTTATCGAAGTTTTCGCAGGGGATCACCACGCAGGCGGCGGGACAGTGCGGCCTAAGCGTATGGCCCGCGGATACGCTGGATATGGCGCGGCATATGCGCTTTGTAAGCACGGCGAGCCCCTGCCCGTCTGAGCCAAAGCCGGAGGATCTGAAAAGCTACGACGCCTATAAAGCCTATATAGACAGAGTCCAAAACAAGCCTAAAACAGAGCTTTTTACGGGACACGGCGCGCTGCGTTTGGCGGCGATGGGCTATAAAACGGGGAAGCCCGACCGAAAGGAAATGCTTCACATGCAAAAGCTGCTTGCCGAAAGCCTGGAGGGCGGCGCGCTGGGGATGTCGTCGGGACTTGTCTATGTGCCCGGCTGCTACGGCGAAAAAGAAGAGCTCATCGAGCTGCTGAAAATTGTACATGAATATAAGGGAATTTACGCGACGCATGTGCGCGATGAAAGCAACCGTGTGGAGGAGGCTGAGGAGGAAGCTCTTTTCTGCGCACAAAATGCCGAGGTGCCGATCTTCATTTCGCATTTCAAAGCGGCCGGCAGACAAAACTGGGGCAAGCCGGCGCGCATACTCAAACGCTTTGATGCGGCGATTGCGCGGGGCTTACGCCTGACGGTGGATCATTATCCTTATCTTGCGGGGCAGACCGCGCTAAACGTGTCCATCCCTCCCCAATACCGAAAGGACGGGATGGAAAAACTCTGCGCGTACCTCAACGATCCATCGGCGGTGGCGGATATACGCGCGCAGATGAGTCAAGCGGGGGATTATGATAATTATGTCGCCAACTGCGGCGGCTTTGATGGCGTTATGGTTTCCGCCTGCCCAAAGTTCAAGGAGGCGGAGGGCATGATGGTTGCGGAATACGCGCAAAAGCGGGGCATGGAGCCTTTTGACGCCTACATCGATATACTTAGGCGAAACGATGGCTTGGGTCTGGGCGTCTACTTTCATATGTGCGAGGATGATCTGCTTACCATCGCGGCTTATCCGCAAAGTGTGATCGGCACGGACGGGCTGCTGGGCAGAGAAGGGGAAAACTGCCATCCCCGAGCCTTTGGCTGCTTTCCTCATGCGATCAACTACTACGTCAAGCAAAAGAAGCTGTTTCCGATTGAAGAAATGATACGGCGCATGAGCGGCATGAGCGCGGAACGCCTCGGCCTAGTCGATCGCGGAACGATCCAAGCAGGCAAAGCCGCCGATCTTGTATTGATGGATTACGAGGGGCTTCAAGACCGCGCAACTTACAAGCAAGCCACCTTATGCACCGCGGGGATAAAAAAGGTTTTCTTAGACGGAAAAACGGTCTACGAGGGGAAATAACGTATAACAACAGAGAAGCTTCGCAGTTTCTTCAAACTTTGCTTACAAAAGCTTCATAGCCTAACCTTTTTTCTGTCACAATCCTTTGTTATCATAAACCTGCGAGATGAGAAAGAGAAAAGGAAATGCCCAAAACGTTATTTCTTCCCTGATTTTTCCTGACCCCCCTAAAACTAAGATGCCGGCCTTCGGTGAAAAGGTCGGCATCGGCTATTTTTTGGGGGAGTTTTATCTTTTTTTTGCAAAGTAGCTTTGCAAAAGCGCGGCGCATTCCTTTTCCGCCATGCCGCCTACACTCAAAACGGTATGATAAAACGTATCGCTTACAAGATCGAACACGGAACCGCAGCAGCCGCAGCGTTTGTCAAAAGCGCCGAAAAACAATCGCCCCAAGCGGGCGTTTACCATGGCGCCCGCGCACATCGCGCAGGGCTCAAGCGTTACATACAGTGTGCAATCCGTCAGAAATTTGCTTGCACAAAGCTTTTCCCCTTCGTGAATACAAAGCAGCTCGGCATGGGCACAAGCGTCGCCGCGCTGCTCGCAAAGATTGTGCGAAGCGCACAGAACCTTCCCGTTTCGCACCAAAACCGCACCGACGGGTACTTCATCCTGCGCGTAAGCAAGCTTGGCTTCTTCAAGCGCAAGCAGCATAAAATCGCGGTCGCTCACGCTTTGACCCCCTGCAGCGCCGAGAGGATGGCCATTTTCGCCTCTTGCGCCGTCTCCTGAGGCGTTTTGCATTCAAAAAGCGTAGTGGCTTTTCGGCTTTGAGGAAGAATCGTATCGCGATATTCTTCACGCTGTGAAAGGAACAGAGCTTCGTCATACAACTTGATGAGACGTGCGGTATATCCCTGTACGGCGAGAATTGCCGCCGCTTGAAACAGCGGAGAAGTATCCTCGCTGCGCGTGAGCAGGATTACATCGGGAACCCCCTTCGGCTCCCGCAAAATTTTTGCGCCTAACTCTTGGCTTAAAGCAGTGGAATCATACATGAGGCGTCCTCCGGAATATTTCTGCTTATACTATAGCACATAAAAATAAGATTGGTATATAATAAGCAAATGGAAAAACAGTCTGCTACCTATGAAACCATGACCGGCGCGCCCCTGAAACCCCTGATCTGCAAAATGGCGGTTCCGGGTATCATCAGCATGGTTATTTCCGCCCTGTATAACATGGTGGATACTTATTTTGTCGGCACCTTGGGAACCAGCGCGTCCGGAGCGATCGGCGTCGTATTTTCCCTGATGGCGCTCATTTTGGCGATCGGTCTGTTTTACGGTCATGGATCGGGCAATTATATTTCCCGGGAATTGGGCGCACAGCATATGGAAAATGCCGAGAGGATGCTGGCGGTGGGCTTTTTCTTATGTATCGGTACAAGCGTACTGGTTGCGCTTGTGGGTCTGCTGTTTCTTGAGCCGCTCGTTCGTCTGCTTGGCGCGACCGATACGATTGTGCCTTATGCTTGCGACTATACTCGCTATATCCTCCTTGGCGCGCCTTTCATGGCGGGTTCTCTTACACTGAACAATCAATTTCGCTGTCAGGGAAATCCCATGCGCGGTATGCTTGGTATGGCTGCGGGCGCGCTCGTGAATATTATGCTAGATCCGCTTTTTATTCTCGGCTTCAAAATGGGGACGGGGGGCGCGGGTCTAGCCACAATGCTCAGTCAGATGATGAGCTTTTTTCTGCTTCTTCGCGGCTGCTTAAAGGGGAACAGCATGCGTCTGCGTCTGCGTTACTGCAGGATCAGTGTCGTCTTTGTCAAAGAAATCATCGGTACCGGCTTTCCGTCTTTGGCAAGGCAAATGCTTTCCGCCATCTCGACGATCTGCTTAAATCATGCAGCCGGCAGCTACGGCGACGCGGCAATCGCGGCCATGGCGATTGTGGCAAGAACGATGAACTTTGTTAACTCTGCCGTGCTGGGCTTTGGACAGGGCTTTCAGCCCGTGTGCGGCTTTAATTTTGGGTCTGGGCGATATGGGCGCGTATTGGACGGATTTCGTTTTTGTGTGCGCGTGATCACGGGCTTTTTGCTGCTCGCCTGCGCTGTGGGATTTATTTTTGCAGAGCCGGTCGTGGCGCTGTTTCGCGATGACCCCGCGGTCATAGAAACAGGAGCGCGCGCCTTGCGCTATCAGTGCCTTGCGTTTCCGCTGACGGGCTACGTCGTGATCTCGAATATGCTCTTTCAGAACATCGGGTATACGGGTAGAGCGACCGTATTGGCTTTAGCCAGACAGGGAATATTTTTTCTGCCGCTGCTCTATGCGCTAACGCCACTTTTCGGCTTAACGGGCATCCAGCTTACGCAGCCCGTCGCGGATCTGTTTACGTTCGCAATCGCACTGCCGATGGGCTTAAAGGTCACGGGTCAACTCAAAAAGGTATGGCAGAAAAAAATGGACGAAGGAAAAAGCATAGATGGGGACAAAACAGACGCCGGACGGAAGTAGAAATACCTGCTTTTAGACTGAGAGAGCCGAGCAAATTTGCGCGGTTCGTTTGTATAGCTATATACCCGTTGACGGGGTGATAAGCGCTTCCTTTTGCTTGTGCGAAAGTTTCTTGAGAGTCGCTTCCCGGCGCAGAGCCTCGGATTTATCTTCAAAGGCTTCCGTATAGACGAGCGATACGGGCAGACGGGAACGGGTGTACTTTGCGCCTTTGCCGCTGTTATGAGCCGCCGTTCGCTTTTTTGGATCATTGGTGTAACCTGCGTAGTACGACGAGTCGGCGCAGCGGAGCAAATACGCATAATACATATCAGTAGCCAAGATCCTCATCAACGAGAATCAAGTGCATTTCCTGTACCATGCCGGGCAGCGCTTCAATGATGGCGGTGACGCTGCATATCCGCTGGGGAGAATAGCAGTCGGTACATTTTCCGGTGAGCGCGCAGGGCGTGTTGAAGCCGAAGCGCTGCGCATTTTTTGCGCAGGCAACGCGCTTCGCGCGATCCATCGCGCTTTCCATATCCTCTGCAAATTTGTTTTTGCCGATAATAAGCAGAACCTTTTTGGGTCCGAAGAAGGTACCGCTGACACGGTTCCCGTTATGATCGATGTTGATGATCTTCGCGCTTCGCGTAATCGCGTTGGCGGAACACACATACCAGTCGGCGGTTGCGGCCTTAGGAAATACCGCAGCTCTTTCGGCGGGCGGGACATCCCAGTGGAAAAAGACTTCGTTTCCGCGCTTACGAAGGGCGGCGGGCAGCCCCATAGAATCAACGGTTTTAGAGCCGCCGCAGCCGACCGACACGTCCGGCCCGATCAAGGAAAGTGCAATATCAAGCGCTTCTGAGGCGGTCTTTGCATCATGGGGAGTAAAGTTACGCTTTTTCAGTTCCGAGATGAAAGAATCATAATTTTCGCAGAACATAATGGTATCTCCTTTTGCTATGATGACGACTTGATCAATCTATTATAGCGTTACGCGCATTTGATCGCAAGCGGGGCTTGCGCAAGTCCCGCTGTTCGAGTATTATAAAGTAGGTTTAATTTGAAATATGGAGGAATACCATGGCCTACAGCCGCAATTTGATTCGCAACTTCTGCATTATTGCGCATATCGATCACGGAAAATCCACCCTGGCGGATCGCATGATGGAACAAACGGATACCATCGCCGCAAGGGATATGGAAGAGCAGCTTCTGGATATGATGGATATTGAGCGCGAACGGGGTATCACCATCAAGGCCTCGGCAGTGCGTATGTTTTACAAGCACAGCGACGGCAACACCTATATGTTCAATTTGATCGATACTCCGGGTCATGTGGACTTCAACTACGAAGTGTCCAGAAGCCTTGCCGCCTGCGAGGGGGCGGTGCTTGTGGTGGACGCTACGCAGGGTATTGAAGCGCAGACGCTTGCAAACGTGTATCTGGCGCTCGACAATAATCTTGAAATTTTGCCCGTTATCAATAAGATCGATCTGCCAAGCGCACAGCCGGAGGAAACAAAAAAGGAGATCGAAGATGTGATCGGGCTGAGCGCGGCGGACGCGCCCTGCATTTCCGCCAAGAGCGGCTTAAATGTAGGGGAGGTGCTTGAGCAGATTGTAAGCGTGATCCCCGCGCCCACGGGCGATCCGGACGCGCCGCTGCAAGCGCTTATTTTTGATAGCATCTATGATAATTATAAAGGGGCGCTCAGCTATGTGCGCGTAAAAGAAGGAACGGTCAAACCCGGTATGCGCATTCGCTATATGGCGACCGGCCACGAGTTTGACGTGACTGAGGTCGGCGTATTTACGCCTACGTTTATGCCTACGGAGGAATTGACCGCAGGCGAGGTGGGTTACATTTCCGCCTCCATCAAAAGCGTAGCCGATACGAAGGTTGGCGATACGATCACCGACGCCAAAAGACCCGCACAAAAACCTCTGCCGGGCTATAAGCAGGCGCAACCGATGGTGTTTTGCGGCATTTATCCCGCGGACGGCGCGGATTATGAAAGTCTCCATGAAGCGCTCGATAAGCTTTTGCTTAACGACGCGTCGCTTTCCTATGAGCCGGAAACCTCGATGGCGCTGGGCTTTGGCTTTCGCTGCGGCTTTCTTGGACTGCTGCATATGGAGATCATACAGGAACGGCTTGAACGCGAATTCGACCTTCAACTGGTCACGACTTCGCCCAGCGTAATCTATATCGTACACAAAACAAACGGCGAGAACATCAAAATCGATAATCCCAGCAACCTTCCTTCGGCCGCTGAGATCGAATACATGGAAGAACCGATGGTCGAAGCGCATATTATGACGCCGACGGAATACGTCGGTACGATCATGGAGCTTTGCCAGTTGAAGCGCGGCGTATTTATCGATATGAAGTACATTGAGGAAACGCGTGTCAATATCAAATATGAGCTGCCGCTTAACGAGATCATCTATGATTTTTTCGATCAGCTCAAATCAAGGAGCCGCGGCTATGCCTCTTTTGATTATGAAATTAAGGAATACAAGCGTTCGGAGCTTGTGAAGCTGGATTTTTTGCTCAACGGGGATATGTGCGACGCGCTTTCGACCATTGTACATAAGGACAAGGCCTACGCAAAGGGACGCGCCGTGGCGGAAAAGCTGCAGGAGGTTATTCCCAGACAGCAGTTTGAAATTCCGATACAGGCGGCGATCGGCGGAAAAATCATCGCCCGCGAGACGGTCAAGGCGGTGCGCAAGGACGTGCTTGCCAAGTGC
>CAZNJN010000100.1:3978-7528 GCA_964573365.1 uncultured Oscillospiraceae bacterium | reverse complement strand
TTTGACGAGTGCGCACCCTTCCCCAGCGACGAAGTCTATACAAAGGCGGCCATGAACCGCACGCATCGCTGGGTTAAGCGCTGCATCGCCGCGCATACGCGCGAGGATCAGGCGCTTTTTGGCATCGTGCAGGGCGGCATGTATAAGGAGCTACGAATCGAAAGCGCAAAATTTCTCGCGGATCTTGATATGACCGGCTATTCCATCGGCGGGCTTTCCGTAGGCGAGCCTAAGCCGCTTATGTATGAAATGCTGGAGGAAATGATGCCCTATATGCCCGCGGATAAACCCCGTTACCTTATGGGCGTAGGCAGTCCGGACTGTCTGGTGGAAGGCGCCATTCGCGGCATCGATATGTTCGATTGTGTTTTGCAAACACGCATTGCCCGCAATGGACTCGCGCTTACCGGTCAAGGCAGACGTATGCTTCGCAACGCGACCTTTGAGCACGATTTTACCCCCATCGAGCCGGGCTGTGACTGTTATGCCTGTAAAAACGGATTCACGCGCGCCTATATACGGCACTTGGTTAAATGCAAGGAGATTCTTGCGGCGCAGCTTATCACGGCGCACAACCTACGCTTCTCTCTGCGCTTGATGGAGCAGATTCGAGAAGCTATTGCGCAGGATCGTCTTTTGGATCTTCGCAAAGAGCTCATTGGGCAAGGAGCTTTTCAATAATGCAAATCAGGCAGCTTCGTTTTTCCGCTTTGAGCGAGCAGCAGCTTAGCTCCCTCGCAGAGCGGCTTGCGCCTTTGCTCCACGCCAATGATTTTCTTGCCTTTTACGGTGATCTGGGTGCCGGCAAAACGACCTTTATTCGTGCGCTGGCCGCAGGACTTGGCATTGATAACGTCACAAGTCCCACCTTTACCATTGTGCAGGAGCATGAGGGCGTTTTTCCGTTTTTCCATTTTGACGCCTACCGTCTTGCCGACGCCGAAGAACTATACGCGATCGGCTTTAACGATTATTTACAGCGGGGCGGTATTATTGCAATGGAATGGTGTGAAAACGTCGTCGCGGCGCTGCCGCATGACAGGCTTGAAATCCATATTTGCGGAAGCGGCTTACAGGGACGCGACATAAAGCTCATTGCGTGCAGTCCACGTTTTTCATCTGTTTTGGAGGCGCTTCAATCATGATCCTTTTAGCGATTTCTACCTCCGGTTTCAGACCCTCAGCGGCGATTTGCAAGGACGGGTCTATTCTCTGCTTCATTGAGGGAGAGGGCGGTCACACGCATTCTGAAACCATGATGCCGCTTACCGAGGCGCTGATGCAGCAGGCTTCTCTCCCCTTATCTGCGATCGATATTTTTTGTGCGGATATTGGCCCAGGCTCCTTTACCGGCGTGCGGATCGGCGTATGCGCGATCAACGCCATGGCTTTTGTCAATTCCAAAGGCGTATTCGGCGTCAGCGCGCTGGAGGCGCTCGCTTTTCCTTATCAAGGCAGGGTTTGCTCTATGATCGACGCCCGAAACGAAAGTGCATACTATGCGCTTTATGAAGACAATCGTTGTGTTATCAAGCCGCAGGCCGCGCCGCTAGAGGATATTTTTTCTGCCGTTCCCGCCGGTACTCTCTTTGTAGGCGACGGTGCAGACGCTTACCAAGCGCAGATTGAGAAAAACGTACAAAGCTGTGCTTTCGCCCGCGCCGAGCTGCGCGCCGATCATATCGCACTCTTAGCGCATAGGCATCTGCAAAATGAAAGGGCGGAAAAAGAGATCTATCCGCTTTATCTTCGTCCCTCGCAGGCAGAGCGGCTGTTCAAGGAGAAGTGAGATGGACTATTCTTTTCGCGATATGCGCGCTTCAGACGTAGTTAGAATCGCCGAACTTGAGCGGATCTGTTTTCGGACGCCGTGGTCTGAAGCCTCCATACGCGGGGAGCTTCACAATAAGCTCGCGCACTATCAAGTTTTGGTATGCCAAAGCGAGATCATCGGTTATGCGGGCATGTGGGTATTTCTGGGTGAAGCGCATATCACGAATGTCGCAATAGCACCCGAGTACCGCAGGCAGGGGCTTGGGAAAGTGCTGATGCTGCACATGATGAAAACCGCGGTACAAAATAAAGCATCCTGCATGACCTTAGAGGTACGCGAAAGCAATATCGCCGCCCAGACGCTTTATTTCCACCTTGGTTTTGAAAAAGCCGGCGTGCGGAAAAGGTATTATAGCGATACAGGAGAGAGCGCATGGATATTATGGCAAAATGATATTGCCGCACAGATTGACAGCACGTCGTCTCAATGTTAGCATGAGAATAGCAACTCACTTATAATGATTCAAAAATAGGAGGCTTCAAATGGATAAGAAAATCATCGTTGCAACAAACGCGCCCGCGGCTTTAGGCCCCTACAGCCACGCCAACACTGCTAACGGTTTTGTTTTCGTCTCCGGTCAAATCGGTATCGATCCCGCGACGGGCAAGCTCGCACAGCGCGTGGAAGATCAAGCTGAACAGGCTCTTGTCAATCTGGAATCGATTCTTGTATGCAGCGGATCTGATATGGCGCATGTCGTAAAAACGACCGTTTTTGTAACCGACATGGGACAGTTCGCAAATGTTAACAAAATCTACGCCGCGCACTTTGGCCAAGATTTTCCCGCCCGCTCCTGTATTCAGGTCGGCGCTTTGCCCGGCGGCGCAGAGTTTGAGATCGAAGCGGTGGCTGCGCTTCTCTAATCGTCAAATGGAGATTGCCGCGCAAGCTCAACACCGCTTTGTTAATCGCAGACCGCTTGTAGAGGCGGCGTTTGGCTTTTGCACGGGCATTCTTTTTGGCACACGCATAACAGGCACTGGGTTTTTCATTTCCCTATGCCTGTTTTTTATTTTACTGCTTTTATGTCTGCTTTGGCGGCAGCGACCTCTTTGTATCTTTCTTGGCGCTTTGCTGCTGGGTATGCTCCGTATGCGCATACCCGCGATCGCTCAAGCGCCGCCCCTGCTGTATCCTCTGGAAGATCTTCTCTACCGCGTTAAACAGCGGCTTTTGCTTGCGTGCGATCATTTATTCTACGATCAATCTCCGCTGCTTCGCGCAATGCTCTGGGCGGACAAGACCTACCTTGAAAACGATACGATCTCCGTTTTTCGCGTATCGGGGCTTAGTCATATTCTCGCCCTATCGGGACTGCATGTTTCTTTTTTTACGGGGGTCCTCTACCTTCTTATTCCCCCCGCCAAGCCACGCCTTCGTTTCGTTATCGTTGCGCTTTTTCTGCTGCTTTATTGCGCCATCGCCGCATTTCCCGCTTCGCTCGTCCGCGCAAGCGTCATGTGTCTTTGTTTTTTGAGCGCGCAAGTTTTTCAGCGACGTTCAGATCTTCCCTGCGCTCTTGCCTTTGCCGCGATCCTTATTCTGCTCGTTTCCCCATCCTCCCTCTTTGATCTGGGTTTTCAGCTCTCCTTTGCCGCAGTTTCCGGTATCGCTATGTTAAGTAAGTTTATTCTTCGCATACTGAATCGTCTTCCCCGTCCCTTTGCGCAAAGCCTTTGCACAACCCTTAGCGCGACTCTCGGCGTTCTGCCTTTA
>CAZNJN010000100.1:0-3968 GCA_964573365.1 uncultured Oscillospiraceae bacterium | reverse complement strand
TCGTCCCGTTTTGTATTATCCCTGCATTTTTTTCTGTCCTTCTTGATCTTATCTGTCCCTATATCGCGCAGATTCCTGCTTTTGTTGCTTATCACATGACGCTATTGCTCGAAAAGCTTACAGCTTTTATCGCCTCCCTGCCCTATGGCAGCATCCGTCTTTCCGTTCCACCTTCAAAAACGAGCGTGTTCATTTTATATCTCTGCCTTTTCATGCTTTCTCCTTATTTTCTTTCAAAAACAGCCACCCGCTGGAAGATCCTCGCCTTGCTGTTTTTTCTGCTGTGTATCACGCTCGTTTATGGTATACTTGCTGTATGAATCATACGGCGTTTTTTCAGCATATCCAAGCAGGCGACCTCTGCGGCGCATATCTTCTTCACGGTGAAGAAGAATATGTTAAGGAGCAGGCTCTTGTGTCGCTTTTTTCTATTATTGATCCAGTAGCAAAGGACTTAAATATTCAGATTTTCGATGACGCAAATCCGCAAAAAATCATCGAGGCCTGTGAAATGCTCCCCTTTTTTTCTGACCGGCGCATCATCGTCTGTCGCTTTTTGCCGCAAGGAGAAGCTTGGGAAAAAATCAATGCCTATCTTCCTTCTATGCCTAGTAGCAGTCTGCTCGTTTTTATTACGCGGGGAACCGCCAACGGAACGCTTGGCATTACCAAGAGCATGAAGGCGTCGGAGCATCTGATTACATTTTCCACGCTTGAAGAAAATGAGGCGGTGAAATGGGTATGCCAGCAGGCGCAAAAGTATCCTGTGCATATCACTCTTCCATCCGCTCGTTTCCTCGTGCAAGTCGTGGGCTGCTCTCTCTCTGAGCTTGGAAATGAGCTGACGAAAGCGGCGGGCTATGCGGGAGAAGGCAATGAAATCACAGTGGAAATCATTCAAAAAGCCGTGACAAAAAACATCGAATACAGTGTTTTCGCAATGGTCGATTATTTTGTATGCGGAAAAACCGCGGATGGTTTGCGCGCACTTTCCTCCTTGCTTGAGGGACAAAGCGCGTTTTCGATCGCGGCGCTGCTTGCAGGCCGTTTTAAGCTTATGCTGCAGGCAAAGCTACTCGCTTTGAAGGGGCTGAACAAAAACGAAGTCGCCGCCAAGCTGGACGCAAAGCCCTTTGCCGCTAAAAGCGCATATGACGCTGCAAAGCGCTACAGCGTAGAAAAGCTTGAGCAAAACATTATTTCCTTTTCTGAAGTGGGCTATAAACAGATCAGCGGTCAAATGAAGGATAAAGAGGCGCTTGAGCTTGCCGTGCTCAACTGTGTGCCTTAAGAGTTAAACAAAAACGCACAGGCAAAAGGCGGGAGAAGCACACAAAAAAAGAAGCCGGATGGCTTCTTTTTTTTACAGCATATTGTCAATGGGGTGATTACTTTGCAGACATTTTGACTGCAAGCTGCGCCTTTTTGCGATTGGCAGCATTCTTATGGATAACGCCTTTGCAGACAGCTTTGTCCATCGTGCTGACCGCGCTAAGATACGCTTCCTGCGCTGCAGCGGCATCGCCGATAGCTAAAGTCGTATCAAGCTTTTTGACGGCGGTCTTCACCTCGGAAGAAGCCATACGATTGCAAAGGTTCTTCTTCGCGGTGATACCCACGCGCTTTAGAGCGGACTTATGGTTTGCCAATTCTTTTCACCCCCTATTTTTTAACTCGAACGTTCTGTATTATAGCATGCATAATTCCAGATTGCAAGTATTTTGCCAAGATATTTCCGTTTTTTTATGCTTGCTTTCCGCGTGGGCGCGCATACTAAAAGCAGAAAATCCGGGAGGGAACAAAATGTATAATATTTATACCGATCTCGCTGATGAGGCGCGTGAGCTGCACCCCGAAATCGAAGGTATCACCGAGGAAAGCGAAGAATCCGACGGGATCAAGACCGTGCGGATCAAGGTTGAAAGCGAAGATGCGGCGCGCATGATCGAAAAGGGGCGCGGGCGCTATATCAGCATTGACGCACCGACGCTTGCGGAGCGCCCGCTCGATCTTTTTACCCGCGTAAGTCAAGCGCTCAGCAAGGAACTGCGCGCGCTCTTTCCCGAGCCGGGATTGCGCGCTGATTCTTCTATTCTCGTGGTCGGCCTTGGCAACCGTAATGTAACTCCGGACGCATTGGGGCCGCGCACGGTCGAGCAGGTCTATGTAACCAGGCATGTAAGCGAGTATATGCCGGACGCCTTTTCTCATCCCGTCTGCTCCGTTGCGGCGGTTTCCCCGGGCGTGCTTGGCGTAACCGGCATAGAAACCATGGAGATCGTTCGAGGCGTGGTTGAACATGTCAAGCCCGATCTCATCCTCGTGATCGACTCCCTCGCCTCCCGCAGAGCCGCACGCATCAGTACGACGGTTCAGTTGACGGATACGGGCATCTGCCCGGGCAGCGGCGTAGGCAACGCACGAGAGGGCATCAACCAAGAGAGTTTTCAAATTCCTGTCATCGCCCTTGGAATCCCGATGGTCGTCCACGCGAGTACCATCACGCAGGACGCCCTTTCCATGATGGCCGATGAGACCGGCATGCATCAGGACGAGGATCAGCTCAAGGAGCTTGCCGCTAAGGTGATTGAAAAAAACATCGGAGAGATGATCGTCACGCCCAAGGATATTGACGCAATTATCACGGATATGTCTCGCATCCTTGCAGACGGCATCAATATGGCGCTCTTTGACGCCGATTATCAAGAGGTTCGCGCCTTAATTGCATAAGCCGACTTTGCCTCTCATAGTATTTCGTGGGAGGCTTGTCAGGCATGATGCAAAAGAAATGGTCGCGCTTAAAGCGCAGAGAAAAGCAACGCAAGCAGAACGGCCTGCTTCCCGTCGTTATGCTCCTCTGCATGACAACTTTGTTTTTTTTGCCCCGCCTGTTTATGCAGCAGGCGGATCTTTACACGCGGATTCTGTCTTTGCAATTTCCGTACCTGCTATCCTCCTCGGGCGTTATTGCTGAGGAATCTGCGCCAGTTGAAGAAGTGAAGCCCGATATTGATGAAAGCGTAAGCGATATTTTTCGCGTGGAGCTCGAGCAGGTACGCAGTACGCGCAGCATCACGCTTGCGCAGGACGCGCCAAGCATCTTGATCTACCATACACACACTAGCGAAGCCTATCGCCAAGACCCGAACGCGCCCTACGAAGAAAGCGGCGATTGGAGAACGCATGACGATGCAGTCGACATAGCCGTCCACAGTCAAAATCGTATCTTGCCATGTTTCACCCTTTGACTGAGAAGATGTTTTCACATCACCCAGATTGATGCAACGGGCACCTGTTCGGTTGATTGCAGCATCGAAGCTCATCCGCGTACGTGTGGACGCCTCAAAAAAGAGGCTTGCTACAATAAGGCCGTCCATGTCATGGATAACTTCTCCGCTCTTCACGCGCTTTTCATATAGCATTGCGGTATCCATGATCGTGCAAAGTTCCTGGTTATTGAAATCATAACCATTGATAATGTCTCTGCCTTTGAAATGAACGTTCGGTTCCATTTTACACCTCTAAACATTTTTAATCCGGATTAATCGTGCCTGCCCCGCCATGGCGTACCGGGCGCAATTACGGTTTTTCCGGTGTTCAAAGCCTTCCTCTTACAGTAATGTATCGGTGACAGCACAAGTTTTGTCACCAAGGTACGCTTTGCGGATCTCATTGTTGTTCAGCAGCGCCATACCTGAATCACTCAGGACAATCTCACCGTTTTTGAGAACATATCCACGATCCGCTATGCTGAGCGCCATCTTGGCGTTTTGCTCGACCAAAAGCACCGTTGTTCCATTTAAACGAACATTTTTGAGAATTTCGAATATATCTCGAACCACCAAAGGCGCAAGACCGGTTGAGGGTTCATCGAGCATAATCATATCCGGCTTCGCCATGAGCGCGCGGGCGACTGCAAGCATCTGAAGTTCGCCGCCGGAAAGTGTTTTGCCAAGCTGCTTTTTTCG
>CAZNJN010000099.1:0-7609 GCA_964573365.1 uncultured Oscillospiraceae bacterium | reverse complement strand
ACATCGGATAGATGCACCACTTGTCGCCCGTATGATGATGCGACATATGAATGATGCGATACATCGCAGGATCGCGCATATTCATATTCGGGGAAGCCATATCAATTTTAGCGCGCAGCGTGCGCGAACCGTCGGGAAACTCGCCGTTTTTCATGCGCTCAAACAAATCGAGGTTTTCTTCCACGCTTCGATCGCGCCACGGGCTGTTTTTGCCCGGCTCGGTAAGCGTACCGCGATATTCGCGCATTTCATCCTTGTTCAGGTCGCACACATAGGCGACGCCCTTTTTGATGAGCTTTACCGCCAGCTCATAGCAGGTGTCAAAATAATCGCTTCCATAAAAAACATTGCTCCAATGAAAACCAAGCCAGGCAATATCCTGTTGTATGGCATCGACAAATTCCTCATCCTCTTTGGTGGGGTTGGTATCGTCATAGCGCAGATTGCACTTTCCGCCATATTTTTCCGCCATGGAAAAGTCAATAAATAACGCCTTGGCATGTCCGATATGCAAATACCCGTTCGGCTCGGGCGGGAAACGCGTTTGTATGCGATTCTCCTTCGTCGCCATATCTTCTTCGATCAGCTCTTCGATAAAATTCTTCGGCAGCTTTACTTCTTCCATCTTCTTCTCCTTATTTCCTGGCTTTACTAGGCTATATTATCTGTAAAAAAGCCTTGTTTGTCAATGACGCTCTTGACTTTACGCTTCTTCCTCCACATGGACGATCCGCAGCTTGTTTCCCGTGCTGTGGAGAAATTTCATCAAATCTTCGCCGCGTATGGCAAGCGAGGCTGTGGAAACGCAGGGATGCACGCAGACCATGGGGAGAGCCGCTACCTCGTCGTCGATGACTACCGTAATATCGCGGGCGTTTTCGTGCAGCAGGCCAAGCGCCGTCACGCTGCCGGGCAAGAGCCCCATTTTTTCCATGAGCTGCTCCGCGGTGCAAAAGGAAAGCCTTGAAGTGCCGATCAGTTTACTAACGAGCGCGGTACGAAACTTTTTATCCGCGCGGATCAGCATAAGATAAAATTCGGTTCCCTGACGGTTGCATAAAAACAGGTTTTTGCAGTGATGCGCGCCCTCGTCCGCGCCGATCTGCGAGCAATCCTCCATCGTGAGCGCGCATTCGTGCTCGTAGCGTTTATACGGTATATTTAGCTTCCCCAGCGCTGCGAGCGCGGGTGCTTCTCTTGGATCGACCATGGGTGCTTCTCCTTTTTGCGTTGTAGGTGATCGCTTTATTTATGATAGGGTTCGTTACGGATAATGCGAAAGCAGCGGTAAATTTGCTCTAAAAGCATTACGCGAAAAATCTGGTGCGAAAAGGTGTTTTTACCGAAGCTCAATCGGAAATCCGCCCTTTCCAGCACCTGCTTGGATAAGCCGAGCGAGCCGCCGATCACAAAGGCGATGCTGCTTTTGCCCGCGTTCATTCTATCCTGCAAAAAGCCGGCCATCTCGGGGCTTTCCATCTGCTTGCCCAGAATATCCATAGCGATCACATAATCGCCCGTGGGTATTTTTTCAAGAATGCGCGCGCCTTCCGCTTCTTTTACCTGCCGCTTTTGCGCCAAAGACAGATCTTCGGGCGCTTTTTCGTCCGCTACTTCAACAAGTAAAAGCTCTGCATAACGGGAAAGCCGTTTGCTAAATTCCTCGCAGGCTTGTACATAGCAGCTTTCCTTCAGCTTGCCCACGCAGACTATGCGTATTGTCACAGCTCAAACACCCCCGTGACCCTGTCGCGATGCGCTACGGTCAAATGGAAGGCTTGATCGGGAATGTCCTGCTCCCGAAGCTCGCTGCGCACGGTTTCAAGCGCGAGCGCCTCGTGGTTGTTTTCCTTGGATAAATGCCCTAGGATCGCACAGCAAAGCCCGCGAAGATACAGCTTACAAAGCGCCTTGCCGCAGTTCATGTTGGAAAGATGCCCCGTGTCGCTTAAAATACGCCGCTTAAGGGGATAAGGATAGGGGCCAACCTTGAGCATTTCTTCATCGTGGTTGGACTCAATCAATAACAGCTCGCTATCCTGCACCGCGTCAAGCATATCCTCGCGTATATAGCCGATATCGGTCATCACGCTGCTGCATCGTCCGTCGCCGTGAAAGCAATAAGCTACAGGATCATTCGCGTCGTGCGGGATGGAGAAGGGCTGCACAGCCAGATCGCGAACGAAAAATTCGCAGCCTGTCTCAAAGATTCTCGTGTTTTTTTGCGCGATCTGCCCGATCTCGCGCCCCATACCCTCCCAGGTGCCGGCATTAGCGTAAACGGGCAGATCATAGCGCCTCGAGAGCACGCCGATTCCCCGAACATGATCGCTGTGCTCGTGCGTCACCAAAATGGCGTGGAGACTTTCAGGCTCGATTGCGACGCTATGCAGCGCCGTTTCGATGCTTCTGCCGGGCAGACCTGCGTCGATCAACAGACGCACGCCGCCGGCTTCCAATACGATACAGTTACCGGACGAACCGGAGAATAGAGGGATAAGACGCATGAATCACCTTTCCTGCCCTACATTTGGAAGAAGATGCCGCAAGCGGCCGCTAAACCGATAAAGGCAAGCGGGTGAAGCTTTTTCAGCTTTGGCAGATTGGAAAGCAGCAAAAGAAGCGCAAAAAGCGCGAGCGCTTTATAATCCACAAGATGCTCCGTGGTTCCCGTAAGAATGGCGGAGATAAACACAGAGTAGCCCGCCGCAGCGATAAGACCCGTCACAGCGGGACGCAGACCCAGAAAGGCGTGCTGTACGAGCGGATTATTTTTGTACTTTTGCAGCATTTTTGAAAGAATACAAATGATGATGAAGCTTGGTAAAACCAAAGCGAAGGTCGCTACAAACGCGCCGAGGACGCCCGCTGCGTTAAAGCCCGCATAGGTGGCGCAATTTACGCCGATGGGGCCGGGCGTGCTTTCGCCTACCGCGATCATATCGGTGAGCTGCGAGGTGGTAAACCAGGGGCGGCGCTGCGCGATGTCCGACAAAAATGGTATCGTAGCCAGCCCTCCGCCGACGGCGAAAAGACCGGTCTTGAAAAATTCATAAAAAAGCAGTCCGAGCGTCTTGATCATGCCGCGCCCTCCTTTTTGCCTATCGCCATACCTACAAGCGCCGCGCCGAGCACGATAGGTACCGGCGAGAGGGAAAAGATTGCGATGCAGACAAAAGCCGCGGCGCAAAGCGCGATACCCCACCATTTTTTCACATTGCTTTTGAAAAGCTTGATGACTGCGTTGAGAATCAGCACGGCTACCGCCACGCGTATGCCGCCGAAGGCATGCTGCACGATTGCAAGATGCGCAAAATTCTGCAAGAGAGCCGCAATGAGCAAAATGATGATAAATGAGGGTGTAACTACGCCAAGGGTGGCGGCTGCCGCCCCGATCATGCCGCGCTCATGGTAGCCGACAAAGGTGGCGGTGTTTACCGCGATGATGCCCGGCGTGCATTGCCCGATGGCAAAGTAGTCAAGCAGCTCGTCGTGGCTGGCCCAAGGGTGTTTCTCTACGCATTCCCGTTCAAGCAGCGGTAGCATGGCATAGCCGCCGCCGAAGGTGAAAGCGCCGATCTTAAAGAACGAAGCAAAGAGCCGTCCTAAGGATGTTGTCTTTTTTGTTTCCATAGTATAGTATTATAGCAAATCCTATGGTAAAACGCTACGAATACGGAGAAATAATTCAAATGCTTACAATCGGAATCAAAGGCGAGGCCCGTTGCGTGGTTTCAAATGAAAATACGGCGGCTATGCACGCCTCCGGCGCGCTTGCGGTATTTGCTACGCCCGCCATGATCGCGCTTATGGAACAGTGCGCGAACGACTGCGTGTTTCCTTATCTGGAAGCGGGGCAGGGTACGGTTGGCACGCGGCTGGACGTCAGACACCTTTCGGCTACACCTGTGGGCATGAAGGTGCGCGCCGAGTGCGAGCTGATCGAGATTGACAGGCGCAGACTTATCTTTTGTGTCGCCGCTTACGACGAAAAGGAAAAGATCGGAGAAGGCATCCATGAGCGCTTTATCATCGACAATGCAAAATTCATGGCGAAGGTGCAGGCGAAATTGAGCGGAAAAGACAGCGACGATAAAAACGCGAAGGAATAAGGAAAAGCTATGGCGTCGAGCAAAGAATACTGTACGTATGTTTTGGATCAATTATCTCAATTGCAGGAGCTGTCCTTCCGCTCGATGATGGGAGAGTATATCCTGTATTATCGCGGCAGGCTTATCGCGGAGATCTGCGATGACCGCTTGCTTGTAAAGCCGGTCGAGGCTGCGAAAAGGCTTATGCCGGATGCACCTATGGAACCGCCCTACGAAGGCGCTAAACCCATGCTGCTGGTAGATCAGCTCGAGAACAAGGCGTTTTTAACCAACTTATTTGAAGCTATGTACGAGGAGCTTCCCCCGCCAAAGGCGACGAAGCCCAAATTGAAGCAGAATAAAGAGTAAGGAAAGAGGCTTATGCGTGTACTGGATATTGATCTGGACTTTTTCCTTGAGGATTGCTGTCCGCTTGCTGAAGTCGGGGAACGTCCGGCGCTTGGCGGGCATGAGCCTTGGAGCGAGGAACGCACGGTATGCTTTTTAGAAAAGCAGTGCGGCCTTTCTACGCAAAACCCCGTACCCGGCGCGGTATTTGCAACACATGACGCGGTGCTTTCCTTTTGGCGCGCGCGTATCGGGGAGCGTTCTTTGCAGACGCCCTTTCATGTAACGCATGTGGACGCGCACAGCGATCTGGGAATCGGCTATCCGGGGCCAAGCTGTGTGCTAAACGGCGTATTGCCGCTGCTACTGGAAAAGCGAACGGATATTGAACGGTATTATGCGCTCAATATGCTTGACGAGGCGAATTACCTGCTTTTTGCCTTGGCGTTTCGTTATATCGCATCCCTTGACAATGTGCGAAATTCAAGGTCAAGGCCGGATATTCCCCGGGAAATCATGGAAAATGGGCAGGAAAACAGGCTAAGGCTTCGTTCCTTTGCCGCCCAGCTCTCGGAAGGAAAAAACGGCAAAGAACCCTTGATACCTTTTCATGTTTATGAGGACTATCGCTTATTCCAAAACGATACTCCGTATGATTTTGTGACGCTGGCGTGCTCTGCGCGCTATGCGCCCAAGGAGGCGGATGCGCTCATACCGCTGATTTCACGGTATATCCGCAAGGCGGATGCGTAACGTGTATAAACTTTTACGCAAAGAAGATACTGCACTTCACCGCTGCCGGATGAGCCGGCGGCGGTTTTGTTTTTTAGTGCCAGCGGATTCGGCGCGTTTGTTTGAAAGAAAAGCATAGCGGAAATACTGCAAACAACGTAAAAAAGGAGCGAAGCTATGCACTTTGAGATCAAACGCTTTATCAATGGAGAGGAAGTTGAGGAGGACGCGTTTTTTTCACATACCTACCGAAATGAACGGGTCAGCACGCTGATACGGCGTGCAATGCGACGAGATAAGAATACAAGCGCGCCAGGAGTGAACTGTGAAACAAATGATACGCGCTTGCAGGGCTAAAGATAACATACGAAAAGGGCTAGGGAAGCAGGATGGAAGAAGCGCAAACAAAGAAAAAAGCCGCGCTTTATGTGCGCGTTTCTACCGACGCGCAGGCGGAGGAAGGCTATTCAGTTGAGGCGCAAAAGGAAAAGCTGCGGGCGCAGTGCGTGGTCAAGGGATACGAGGATTATGCGTTCTATGTGGACGCAGGCTGGTCGGGTAGCAATCTCGAGCGCCCCGCCATGCGGCAGATGATCGAGGATATACGCAAAAACGAGATCTTTTGCGTTATGGTCTATAAGCTCGACCGCGTCAGCCGAAGTCAAAAGGATACCCTCTTTTTAATTGAAGATATTCTCCTGCCTAACGGCGTGGAATTTTTGTCCTTGAACGAGAGCTTTGATACCGGCAATTCCTACGGACGGGCGATGATCGGCATTCTTTCCGCCTTTGCGCAGCTTGAAAGGGAAAACATACGCGAGAGAACGCGCATGGGGATGCAGGAGAGAATCAAGGCGGGCTACTGGCGCGGCGGCGGAAAGGTTCCCTTCGGCTATGATTATGACAGCGCACAGGGCACTTTGGTGCCGAACGCAGACGCTCCAAAGGTCTATAAGATGTATCAGATGTATCTGGAGGGGATGTCCGCCCAAAAGATTGCCGACGCCTTGGGCATCAAGTATGATCGTATCGTTACGCAGATTTTGAAAAGGAAAAGCAACACGGGCGTGATTTTATATAAAGGCATGGAATACCCCGGAAGGCATGAGGCGATTATACCCGGTGAAATGTATACGCAGGCGATGGCGCTCATGCAAAAACGCAGCTATAACCGCAATTATGCCGACTCGCCATATCTACTGACCGGCTTGGTGGAGTGCGGCGTATGCGGCGCGAAAATGCGCTATTTCAAAAGCCGAGATTCAAAAAGCGACGATGGCTGCAAGCTGACGCTTGCCTGCAACTCCCGCTATAAAAGCAAGGCCTATTTAGTAAAGGATCCCGATTGCGACAACGAGCTTTTTGACGCCAAGGACTTGGAAAAGCGCGTGGTGAGCGAGCTGTTCCGTATCGCCCTTGAGGTGGACGCTTTGCAGGAACCAAAGGAGGCGCTGTTTTTGGATATGGCGCGCGAACTGCGCCAGCGCTGCACACTGCTTAAAAACCGCATAAAAAAGCTGTATGTGCGCTATGGGGATGAGGCGGATGAGCTGCTCCTTGAAACGATACGCGACTCAAAGGCAGAGCTTGCAAAGCTGGAAAAGCGGATCGCGGTGGAGGAGGAAAGCCGATCTTTGCTGGCTCAAAGCCGGCGGGAGCTGGAAAAGCTGCCTACGATCAAAGATAACTGGGCGCAGATGAACATGGCGGAAAGGCGGGAGCTGCTGCGCTCCATCATAGAAAAAATAGTCGTTCTGCATCATAAAGTAACAATTTACTATACTTTCCTTCAAGAATAAACAATCAGCCGCTGTACGAACGTGGAGCGCTATGCTATGATGCTCTTAAACAAGCTATGCTTCGACAAAGCATATTCGTGCCGATGATTATCGGTGAAGTCAGACGCCACCTTCGGGACAATAACGCGCTTCGCGTCAGCCGCTCGATCCGCGATACGGCATATAAGGCATTACAGGCAAGAACCAGACTTACCGAACAGCTAGGGCGGGAGCCAAAGACCTGCGAGATCGCCAAAGAGATGGAACTTCCGGAGGAGGAAGTGACCTTTGCTCTAGATGCGATCCAAGATCCGGTTTCTCTTTTTGAACCGATCTACCACGATGATGGTGATGCGATTTATGTCATGGATCAGGTTCGGGACGAGAAAAATTCCGACGACCAGTGGCTTACGAGGATTATGGTGGACACGGGAATGGACAGGCTGAACGAGCGGGAAAAACGGATCATCGAGCTGCGTTTTTTTCAAGGGCGAACCCAAATCGAGGTGGCGGACGACATCGGCATCAGTCAGGCACAGGTTTCAAGGCTGGAAAAAAACGCGCTTAAGCATATGAAAAAATACGTTTAATCGAATTGGCCTAACAAAAGGGGCTGTAGCAAAACAACCCCAAGAAAAACGGAGCCAAGTCGTTGCGAAA
>CAZNJN010000098.1:4420-7640 GCA_964573365.1 uncultured Oscillospiraceae bacterium | reverse complement strand
CTCTTCAGGATTCTCTGTCCGTTTCCTGATTCCCCAGAACAACTTGACGCGGTCCAAATATCAATACAAATTGCATACCCGGCGCGCCTTATGTTATAATGTTAAACATAAGGCGCGTTTTGCGTCTTGAGAGGTTTTCATGGAAGAAAAGAGCGACAAGTACAAACAGTTTTTATGGAAAGCCGCGTACTGGGCGGTTGTGATCATCCTGCTCTATTTGGGCTGCAGGTATTTTTTGCCGCTCATAGGGCCCTTTGTGATCGGCTTTATCATGGCGTGCATCGTCAAGCCGCTGGTTGATGTTTTGCAAAAAAAATGCCGCATCAAGCGATCTATCGCCGCCATCTTCTGCGTACTGATCCTCTATGGCGTGATCGGCCTGCTGCTCATTTTGGGCGGCATAAAAATCGTCGCGCAGTCACAGGAGATTGTCGCGGAGCTGCCCAACACCTATATGACGAAGATCGCGCCTGCGATCTCCGGCATGTTCGATTGGATGGAGCGGCTTATCCAGCGTTTTGACCCCAGTCTGGAGCTGAACATCGACGAGACCGCGAGTATGCTCTCAGAGAAGCTCGGACAGCTTGTCAGTCAGTTTTCCACCCGCGCGATTACCGGCACGGCAAAATTTGCGGGCAGTATTCCTTCGATATTGGTGCAGGTGATCTTCTGCATCCTTTCCACCTTCTATATCGCCAACGACTATTCCGTTATCACGAATTTCATCTGCCGCCAGCTTCCCGAGCACAGCGCGCTTGTGTTAAGGCGCGGCAAAAAGCAGCTTAGCGACACGCTGCGTAAATATGTCCGCTCCTATGCCATCATCCTTGGCATTACCTTCGTGGAGCTTTGCATCGGCCTTTGCATTTTGCGCATTCGAAGCGCAGGCGCTCTGGCGCTGATTATCGCCATCTTCGATATCCTGCCGGTCGTCGGCACAAGCCTCGTGCTCGTGCCTTGGACGATCATCTGCTTTTTACAGGGCAACATCGCGCGCGGCATAGGTCTTGCGATTATCACCGTTGTCGTCTGGGTGGTGCGCAACATTACGGAGCCTAAGATCGTCGGCGATCAGGTCGGACTGCACCCGCTCGTTACGCTCATGGCGATGTATGTGGGCGCAAAGCTCTTTGGCGGTTTTGGCCTGCTTGGCCTGCCTGTGACGCTTGCGATACTCAACGCCCTGCAAAAGGAGGGTACGCTCAATCTCTACAAATAAAATCGGTTAGGTGACTGCGCATTGATCTTTTTTTCATGATTTTATTATCAATCTTTTCACATACAAAAACCAATTATCATAGCAGGAGGTACTGAAAATGGGACTTATTAAGGCAATTACAGGCGCCATTGGCGGCGGCTTGGCGGATCAGTGGCTAGAGGTTCTCGAGCCTAACGATATGGGCGAACAGACCGTATTCACGGATGCCGCGATCGTCCGGCAGGACGACCGGCGTTCCTCCAATACCAAGCGCACTGCGGATGTGATCTCCAACGGCTCGATCATCCATGTGTACGACAATCAGTGTATGATCCTTGTAGACGGCGGCGCCATCGTGGACTATACCGCCGAACCGGGCTACTATAAGGTGGATAACTCCTCCATGCCCAGCCTCTTTAACGGCGAGCTGAGCGCTGCCGTAAAGGAAACCTTCTCCCGCTTCAAATTCGGCGGCGTCCCCTCCGCCAAGCAGAAATGCTATTTTGTCAATCTGCAGGAGGTCAAAGGGATCAAGTTTGGCACGCGCAATCCCGTCAACTATTTTGACAGCTTCTACAACGCAGAGCTCTTCGTGCGCGCGCACGGCGACTATTCCATCAAGATCACAGACCCTATCCTCTTCTATAAAGAAGCGATTCCGCGCAACGCCGCAAAGGTGCAGATCGACGACATCAACGAGCAGTATCTCTCCGAGTTCTTGCAGGCGCTCCAGGCCGTCATCAACCAGATGAGCGCCGACGGGCAGCGCATCAGCTATCTGCCCAGCAAGGGCAACGATCTTTCCAAGTACATGGCTACCACGCTCGACGAGAGCTGGAAGCAGATGCGCGGCATCGAGGTGCAGGCGGTCGGTATCGCTTCCATCTCCTACGACGAAAAGAGCCAGGAGCTCATCAATATGCGCAATCAGGGCGCGATGCTCTCCGACGCTTCGATCCGCGAAGGCTATGTACAGGGCGCGATCGCGCACGGCATCGAATCGGCAGGCTCCAACACCGCCGGCGCCGGCGCCGCCTTTATGGGCATGGGCATGGGGATGAACGCTGGCGGCAACGTGGCTGCGGCCTTCTCCACAAGCAATCAAGCGCAGATGCAGCAGCAAGCGCCAGCGGCAGCGTCCGCAGCGGGCGGCTGGAGCTGCGCCTGCGGCACGCAAAACGGCGCGAACGCCAAGTTCTGCGCAAACTGCGGCGGCAAAAAGCCGGAGCCTCAGACGGCGGGCGGCTGGAATTGTGCCTGCGGTCACGCAAACGGCGCAAACGCGAAGTTCTGCGGCGAGTGCGGCGCAAAAAAGCCCGCGCTTGAATGGACCTGCTCTTGCGGCAGCGTAAACGGCGCAAACGCCAAGTTCTGCGCGAACTGCGGCAACAAAAAGAGCGAATAAACTCAAATACGGTGAAACATTTGGCGGCGCATATGCGCTATGCGCCGCCCCAAATCGATTTCTATGCAAATCAGAGAGATGAAAACGAGGTGAATGCGAATGGCAACGCATATTTACAAATGTCCAAACTGTGATGCGGAACTCACCTTTGATCCGAAGAGGGAAAATTTTTACTGCGGATACTGCGCAAGCCGCTTTAGCAAGGAGGATCTTGACGCTCTGGATACCGCGAAGCAGGCCGACGCGAAGCAGGAAAAGGACGCCGCAGATACCGCTGATACGACTGCGGAGGGCGAGCTGAAGCTTTACTCCTGCCCAAGCTGCGGCGCAGAAATCGTTGCGGACGCAACAACGGCCGCGACCTTCTGCTTTTATTGTCACAGTCCCGTCATCCTCACCGGCAAGCTTGCCGGCGAATTTAAGCCCGATCATGTGATCCCCTTCAAGGTCGATAAGTCCGAGGTACAGGCAAAGCTGCTTGAATGGTGCAAGCACAGGCGCTTTATCGATAACCGTTTCTTTAACGAGTCGCAGATGGAAAAGCTCAGCGGCGTATATTTCCCGTACTGGATCGTCTCGACCGATCTGAAAAGCAGCTTTAAGGCAAAGGGTACGGA
>CAZNJN010000098.1:3085-4320 GCA_964573365.1 uncultured Oscillospiraceae bacterium | reverse complement strand
GTACCGCTGAGCAAGTCAAAGCTCTGGACGCTCGGACTTAGCATTGGCGGCGGACTATTCCTGCTGATCATGATTTTGAGGATGCTGCTATGCTGAAAAAAAGATTCTTACTATGGATGCTTGCCCTGCTGATGTTGCTCTTTTCCGCGACGGCTCTCGCGCAGGAGCAGATGGTCTACGACGATGCGGAGCTGCTTACGGCGGAAGAGGCGGATAACCTCAATACGCGGCTCAACACGCTTCGGGATACCTACGGGATGGACTTTGTCGCCCTTACCTGCGCGGATACGCAGGGTAAGGAGAGCAACTTGTTCTGCGCCGATTTTTTTGAGCAGATGGACTTTGGTCTTGGCGTAGGCAAGGACGGTCTGGTTCTGTGCATCGACATGGATAACCGCCAAATCATGCTTGTCACGCACGGCGGCCTGATCCAGATCGTAGACGACGACCGCGAGGAATCCGTCTATGACGCCATGTACGACGACGTCAGCAACGGCTATTATTACGACGCTTTTACACGCGGCTTTGATCAGCTTGAAGAATATGTGATCGACGGACCGCGCCACGGACAATTCACCTACGATAAGGAAACGGGCGCGATTTCCGGCTACTATTATGCGGAGGACAGCGCCTATTTACAGGCCGGACTTGAAAGCGGAGAAATCTATTACGACGAAGCGAGCGGAACCTACTATTACAACCAAAACTATACGCCCAGCTTTGCCGAAAGGCTTAAAAGAGCCTTTACACCCGGAGGCGTTATTTTTGCGGCTGTAGTCGGCGCGCTTGCCGCCTGGATCACGATGGCGATCATACGCCGCAAGTACCGCAAGGATTTTGAGGATGTGCCCTACGATTATGCGAGCAACAACAGAATGGTGGTTGTACGCAAGGACGACAAGCTAGTGAATAAATTTGTCACCACGCGCATTATTCCTAAGGCTGACGACAGCTCCCGAAGCGGGGGCGGAGGCAGCAGCAGCGGCTTTGGCAGCGGCACCTTCTCCTCAAGCAGCGGCGGCACCTTCGGCGGCGGCAGCGGCAGAAGCTTCTAAAGCACTTATCAAGCGCCAATACAAAAGGGACGTCCCGAAAAGGACGTCCCTTTAGCTATTTGCCGCGCTTTTACGCGCTGTTTTACTTTACGATCGAGTAGTCCTCGATGAGCTGGGGAAATTCCGCGTAGGGAATGGTCACTTCGATGATGCCGGAGGCATGGGGCGTCACGATATACT
>CAZNJN010000098.1:0-3075 GCA_964573365.1 uncultured Oscillospiraceae bacterium | reverse complement strand
GATGATGCAAACGCCAAGGCTGTCAAAATACCAGGTGTCATCCTCCAGAATTTCATCGATATGCTCCTTATAATCATCAAACACGCCGAAGTCGCCCTCGCCCAGATACTTTGTAAGCTGCTCGTTTACAAAGTCACGCGCCGCCGCTTCGTCCGTCACGATGTCCTTAAATTCCAACTCCTTGCCCGTAGCCGTATCAAAGTTGACGGCCTCCCGCGTAGAGTTGGGGTGCGCGCCGCCGGTAAAGCTGTATTCGTCCTCGATAAAGCTGAGCACCGTCTTGTCCGCGCGCGCGACGGTGTATTTTCTATCCGCTTGATAGGGGAACATATCCGGCGATTCCTTGCCGTGATCCGCATAATCCTCTTTTGCGCTCTCGATCATGAACTGCATATCCTCATCCTTGAGGTAATCGTCGTATTCCTCCTGAAAATATGTGCTGATCGCCGCAGTTGCAGGCTCTCTCTCGCTTACCTCCACGATCGGGAAGCTGCCCGTTATACGCATGACGACCGTAGCGTCGTCCGCCGTGATTTCTTCATTTACTTCCTGCATCGTGACCGACGCCGCATAGGGCGGCATTTCTCCCTGTTCAGCTTCCGCCGTTTCCTCTGGCGCCGCGCTATTCTCCGCCGAAGGCGCCGCCGCGCTCTGGCTTTCCGCCGGAACAGACGCCGCGGGCGCGCAGGCGCAGACGGCGAGCATCAGAATGCTCAACACTACACATAAGCATGTCTTTTTCATAAATGTATATACCTCTTTTCCTCAACTGACATTTTACTCTTGATCATTCTACTACGCAATTTATACGGGGATATTGCTGTTTTGTGAATTTTCTTCCCCTTGCTCATGATTTTCTATATTTTGTGACGACGCTTCTGTTTCCTCTTTTGCTTCAATACGCGCTTCTTCCACTCCGGGAATGATCACGTCCGGCGCCTCCGGCGCTTGTATATCCAGCTCCGGCACGACGATCACATCCGGCGCGTCTGCTGCGGAGGGAAGGCTCTCGCCTTCCGCCTGCGCCGCATCGATCGGCGCGTTTTCCGGCGCGGGAATCGCAAGCGGCGCGTTCATCAAGGCTTCCTTCTGCGCGCGGATGGCGTCGGCGCGTTTTTTCACCGCACGGTTCAGCTTTGCGTAATAGGTGCAAAGAAAGCGCAGCTCAATCGCGCTTTTATGCAGCATCAGGCCAGAAGCGAAGAGCGTGCCGCCAAAGAGAGAAAGGCAAATGCCGCCCGAAAGGTTTGTCTTTGCCGCGCTTGTGCCGATCAAAGCAATCGCGCAGGCTATAAGATACGAAAGGAAGGCCACAAAGCCCACGAGAGAATTTAGGGGCTTGTTTTTTTCCTGCATACATAGCAGCTTTCGCAAAAACCCGTTCAAGAAGAACACGCGCAGCGTGATAAGCGCCAAGGCGATCGCCGCCGTCACCGTCGCGGCGGTAATGAGGCCTGTCGTAAGCTTGGCAAGCGTGCCAAGCACGCTTGCCGCAAAGCTGAAGTAGCTGCCCGAAAGCGCTTCCGCGATCTGCTTGACGCCGGCTTGGAGCATACTGTTGCTAAAAAGCACGACGACGAGCAGCGCCGCCATAAACAGGCAGGCGATCACGCAAAATACAGCTTCGACGATCGGCAGCACGCGCATAAGCCGCAGCGCGGGTCTTATGAATTTATCCTTCTTCGCCTGCGCATAAAGCAGCCATGCGCCGCCGCAGGTGAGCAGCACAATCAGAAAGGAAAGTCCCCAGCTCACCAGTCCGGCGATCGAAATCGACACGCGCTGGGAATAGATCACGAAAAGAAACGAGGCTGCAAACAAACTCAGAAACACACACAGCGTCAGCATAAACGCGCTTGACGCAAGCTCCGTAAGCGTGCGGCGCAGATCCAGAAAGTCCCGCTCGGCGGGGATCGTGTTGCTTTGCTCCATGACAAAGAACCTCCTTATCGTTTAGGATCGAGCTATTTTGTGCAAATTCACGTTTCATCTCAGGGGCAGCGTGCGAAGATCCTCCCCTTTGAGCATGTATAAGGCGTTGAGCCGGGGAGCGACCATGCGCGAAAACAGTCTTTCGCCGTATTGCTCCCGAAGCTGCGCCGTTGATAGATTCGTCGCCATCAAGGTCGGCTTTTTCAGATTTTGCCGCTCGTTCAGGATGGAAAAGAGCGTATTGACGGTGATATTTCCGTATTCCGGCTCCGCGCCCAGATCGTCGATAATCAAAAGATCCGTCTGCGTATAATCCGCCGCGCCCTCGCGGTTTTTGATACGCTCCATCACGTCGCGCATAAGCGCGTAGCTGGTAATGTCCACCGCGCTGTAGCCGCGCTCAAGCACGCGATGGGCAATGCAGCGCAAAAGGTAGGTCTTGCCAAGCCCCGTCGTACCCAAAAGCACCACGCCCTTTACGCCTTCCTTGGGAAAGCCCTCCGCATAGTCAAGGCAAACGTCGCGCAGCTTTATGGCAAGCTGTTTTTGCTTTTCGCTTGGATAAATGTCCTCACGAAAATTTTCAAAGCGATCGGAGGGCGCAAGGTTTGCGCTCTTGAAATTCTCGTCGATCAAACGCCGCTTTAAGCAGGCGCAAAGCGTTTTTCCGTCTTCGTTTTCGTATCCGGTATCCCTGCAAAGAGAGCAGCGAAAGACGGCTTGGTAAACCTTTTCGCTCTCGCCGAGCGACGCAAGGAGCGCCTCGCGCTCGTGGTTCAGCTTGAGAATGCGCGCGCAAAGCGCAGCTTCATCCTCGCCGCGCAGTCGCGCAAGTCCGCTTTGGTAGATCGCGTCCTTTTTTTGCTCGTCCAGCTCGTAAAGGCGGGGTGCGCGGTGATAGAGCGCATTAAGACGGCTGTCTCTCTCTGCAAACGCGCGTTGACGGCGGAGCGCATATTCTTCTTTGATTTCCCGGGAAATCCGCATAGCTTAGTCCTTATCGTCGAGATTGAGTATAAAAGAGTCGGCGTCCACCGGGCTCTCCCGCTGCATATAAACAAAGCTCTTGCTTTTCTTTTGCGAGTCCTGCTTTTTCGTGTTTTTTTCCTGTTCCATATCGGCCTTTGCCTCGCTCACGCTGCC
>CAZNJN010000097.1:4372-7662 GCA_964573365.1 uncultured Oscillospiraceae bacterium | reverse complement strand
GGTCGTCTGCACCTTTGCGGGCATTCCAAGGGCGGCAACTTGGCGGTCTACGCCTCCGCGTTCTGCGGCGCGGCGCTCCAAGAGCGCGTCGCGGCAGTCCGCAGCTTTGACGGCCCGGGATTTTGTGACGAGCTGATTTCTCAGGCGGATTTCAAGCGCATCATAGGCCGTACCCGCACGCTGCTGCCGCAGTCCTCGGTGATCGGTATGCTCCTTGAGCATGCGGAGGATTTTTCCATTGTGGAAAGCAAAAGCATGGGTATTTTTCAGCATAACATCTACCTTTGGCAGATCATGCGCGCGGATTTTCTCCCCATGAACGAGCGTACCAACAGCAGCTATTTTATGGATGCGACGCTCAAGGACTGGGTCGCCGCCATGGATCCGGCGCTGCGCGAAAAAATGATCAACGGTGTATACTCGCTTTTCGCGCCTGTTGAAGGGACGCGGCTCAAAGACCTACGCAGCGGAAAAAACGCCGCCGCTGTCGTAAAATCGCTCAGCAGCATGGACGAGGAAACGCGGCAGGTGCTCAGCGAAGCCTTCCGCATGCTTCGCTCTTCCATGAAAAGCTCCGTACCCCTGCTGCTCTTGCGCGCCTTCCCCGGCTCCGCCGGCGAGCTGCTCTGCGCGTGGCTGGACGGGCATGAGAAAAAGGTATAAAAAGGTATCAAAGAAGACGGCTTGCGCCGTCTTTTTGTTTGCTGTTTTTAGTTTTTTACGCAAGCTTACCCGCTTTTACATCTTCAACAAAGGCGGCGTATGCGCTCTGCACATCGGCGGAGACAAGCTCAGTGTTGATCGCGCCTACGGAGAGGCACTCGTTTTCCAGCGTGCCGTATACGACCTTGTTGCCGAAGGTACCGTTGACAACATCATCCATGCACAGTGCGAGCATGCCGGCGTTGTCGGTCACGACGCTGCTGATGATGCAGGGATTCTGGCCGAGGATATCCGCAGGCTGGCCGATATCAAAGATCTTGATTTCGGAGCCGTTGGCGTTGTCGATGGCCTGACGGGCGCCGGAGTCAACGGCGGAAGCATCGCCAAAGAATACGTCCGCGCCTTCGGAGATCATGCTGGTGGCAAGCTCCATGCCCTTGGCGGTATCGCTGAAGGAGCCGGCGTAGGCGGAGAGCGCCTTGACGTTTGCATCGGGATTGACGTACTGCGCGGCCTTTTCAAAGCCGGCGAGCTTCGCCTTGGTGGTGTCAAGCTCCATGCCGCCGATAAAGCCGATCACGCCGCTCTTGGTCATAAGACCCGCAAGACCGCCCGCGAGATAACCGATCTGGTCGGCATCGGGCAGGATGGAGCAGATGTTGGCGGTGGGCAGTGCTTCGTTGCCGTTGAGCACGGCGAACATAACGTCGGGATAATCCGCGGCGACTTCCTTGGCGGCGTCGCTGTACTGGTTGCCGGGCAGGAAGATCATGTCATAGCCAAGCGCGCAATAGCTGGTGATGGCGCTGACATAGTCCGCGACGTCGATCGAGTCGGTGTACATGGTTTCCCAGCCCTTGTTCGCAGCCGCGGTAGTCATCGCGTTGTAGCACGCTGCGCCCCAGCCGCCGTCGGAAATGCTGGAATCGCAAACCATGGCGACCTTGTAAACCTTGCCGTCGGCGGCAGGCTCGGCGGCGGGAGCCGCTTCGGTTGCGCCTTCGGCGGGGGCTGCCTCAGCGGGAGCGGGCGCGGCAGCGGGAGCCGCGGCGGGCTGTGCGGCGCAGGCGATCATCGCGAGCGCAAGCAGAGCGACCAGCATAGCAGTTAGAATTTTCTTCATTTTAGTTTCCTCCATTTTTTCGCGTATTCTTAGGTACGCTTTTATATTATCACAGCCGCAGGCTGCAATAAACAGATAAATTCAGGTAAACGCGCTAACGCTCCTCGCGCAGATACGGCTTACCCGAGGATTTGGGGCCTGCCTTTTTCGCGCCCATTACGGTCAGCGCGATCAAGGTACAGACGTAGGGCAGCATTTGGAAAAGCTGATACGGCACGTTGTCGCTCAAAATTTGCAGCTTGAGCTGCAAGGCGTCGCAGAAGCCGAAAAGCAGGCAGGCAAGCAGCACGCCGCTGCCCGTCCAGTGTCCGAAGATAACCGCCGAAAGGGCGATAAAGCCGCGTCCTGCCACGATGCCGTCAGAATAGGTGTTGACATAGCAGGTCGTAAGGTACGCGCCGCCGATGCCCGCAAGCAGGCCGCAGATGATACAGGCAATGTACTTTTGCCTAACCACGTTGATGCCGAGCGTTTCGGCCGCCTTCGGATATTCGCCCACCGCCTTGTAGGAAAGCCCCGCCTTGGTTCTGTTAAAAAATACCGCCGTCACGATCACCATGGCATAGGCGAAATAGACCATAGGCGTCTGGTCAAAGAGCAGCTTTCCAAGGAAGGGAATGTCCTTGAGCACGGGGATAGCGATGGTTTTCATCAGGCTCGCCTGCGCTAAGGTGGAGCTTACGCCGAAGTAGACGCGGTAAATGAAGGCCGCGACTGCCGGCGCAAAAATGTTGATCGCCATGCCGTATACGATCTGCTGCGCGCAAAGCGTCACTGTGCAGTAGGCATAGATCATGTTGATAAGCACGCCGCCCAATGCGCCTGCAAGGATTCCCAAGAACGGGTTCCCCGTCAGATAGCTCACCATAAAGCCCGCGAGCGCGCCAAAGGCCATAATGCCGTCAAGGCCGATATTCACAAGTCCCGCCCGTTCGGAGTACAGCTCCGCAAGCGCGACGAGCAAAAGCGGCGTCGCCATACGGACGGTAGAGAGAATCAGTTCTGAGGCGAAATTCCATGTAAAGAGAGATTCCATACGCTTATTCCTCCTTCTTGGTCTTTTCCGCACGGTTCAAAAAGAACTGCTTGACCCCGGGCAGCTTCATAAGCGCCATGCCCGCCACGGCAAATACGATGATCAGCGCCTGAATGATGTCTACGACGCTCGTGGGGACACCGCTGCCCACCTGCATGGTGGTCGCGCCCGTGCGCAGCACGGCGAAGAAGTAGGCGACAAACACCGTGGCGACGGGATTAAGCTGTCCGATCAGCGCGATGGCGACGCCGTCAAAGCCGAAGCCGACCGCATAGCCGCTCATCAGGCGGAACTGCGTACCAAGAAGCTCGATCGCGCCGCCAAGTCCCGCGATCGCGCCGGAAACGATGAAGCTCATCAAAATGTAACGCTTGATATGAAAGCCTTGATAGCGGCTCGCCGTCGGGTTAAGACCCACGGCGCGAAGCTGAAAGCCTTTGGACGTATAAAATAAGAAATAATACACGC
>CAZNJN010000097.1:0-4362 GCA_964573365.1 uncultured Oscillospiraceae bacterium | reverse complement strand
CACGCCCGCCGCCACGAGGAGCGCGATGACAAGTCCCCAGGTGGCGCGCATCCCTTCAAAGATGCGTCCGAGCTTTGTCGCGTCCGGCACGGGGAAGGTCTGCGGGACGCTGCCGTCGCGCAAAAGCTCCGTATACGTCCAGCCCATAAAGAGCGTGGCGACATAGTTGAGCATGATGGAAACGATCATCTCGTTGAGGCCGCGGCCAATCTTGAGCAGTCCCGGTATCGCGCCCCATACGCCGCCCGCGAGCGTACCCGCAAGGATTGCGATAATCGCGGCGAACGGACCCTCAAAGCCGGGGATCGTAACGACAAAGATCGCGACGATCGAGCCTACGATAAACTGTCCCTCGCCGCCCAGATTGAATACGCCGCAGCGGTAAGCGAAGCAGGCGCAAAGTCCGGTGAAGATGAGCGGCGTGACCTTTACAAGCGTCGCGCCGATGTTGGCTTTGCTGCCAAACGCGCCCTGCGCAAGAAACTTTGCCGCGTCAAAGGGACTGGAGCCGAGCGCCGCGATAATCACGCCGCCGATTACAAAGGCCAGCAGCACGGCAAGCACGGGTACGATGATATTTGCGGCTTTTCCTTCATTTTTCATAGCTTGCCCCTCACTTTCCCGCCATGGCAAGACCGATCTCCTCGATCGGCGGATTCTTGCCGGAATATTCGCCCATGATTCTGCCCTCAAACATGACGATGATACGGTCGCTCATTTCGAGCACCTCGTCAAAGTCGGCGCTGATGAGCAGCACGCCGCAGCCCTTTTCGCGCGCGGCAATCATGCTGTCATGCACAAAGCGGGTGGCGCCGATGTCAAGTCCGCGCGTCGGATGCACCGCCACCACCAGATCGGGATCACCCTCCAGCTCGCGGGCAAGAATGACCTTTTGCTGATTGCCGCCCGAAAGGTTTCGCGTTTCCTGCTCGATAGAGGCGCAGCGGATGTCGTACTTTTCGCGCATCTCCTCGGCGTATTTTTTCATTTCCTTTTTTTCAAGAAACAGCCCGTGTCCCTTGCTGAACGCCACTGTCTCGGTCTTTTTGAGCACGATATTGTCGCTCACGCTCATGTTTCCGATCAAGCCCTGACGGTTTCTGTCCTCGGGTATATGCGCCACAGCTTCCTTAATGAAGAAAAGAGGATCAAAGCTTTTTACCGTTTTCCCCTTCAGCTCGACCTCGCCGCCCTCGGGCGCGATCACGCCGGTCACAAGGTCGGCAAGCTGGCTCTGTCCGTTGCCGTCCACGCCCGCTACGCCAAGGATCTCGCCCTTGGCGATGCAAAGCGATATGTCGTTCAAGCCGCTGTGCTTGCTCTTTTTGTTAAAATCAACGTTCTTTAAGCAGAGGACCTTTTCGCCCCCCGCCTCCGCCTTTCCATAGTGCGAGGGCGCAAGCTCGCGCCCGATCATCAGATTTGCAAGCTCCTTGGCGTCGGTATCGTCGCGTTCCAAGGTCTTGACTGTCTCGCCCGCGCGAAGGATGGTGACGCGGTCGGATATGCGAAGCACCTCGCGCATCTTATGGCTGATGAAAATGACGCTCACGCCCTCGCTCTTGAGCTTTTCAATGACCGCGAAAAGCCCCTCGACCTCCATGTCGGTAAGCGCGGCGGTCGGCTCGTCCAGCACCAAAAGCTCCGCGTTGCGGTAGAGCGCCTTAAGGATCTCCACCCTCTGCTGTTCGCCTACGGATATGTCGGTAATGAGCGCGTCAAGCTGCACCTCAAGGCCGTATTTCTCGCTGATCGCAAGGATCTCTTTTCGCGTGCTCTCGGGCTGAATGAAGATGCCCTTGCTGCGCTTGTCCCCAAGAATGATATTTTCAAATACCGTCATCGCCTCAACGAGCATAAAGTGCTGATGCACCATGCCTATGCCCAGCTTGACCGCCTGCGCCGGCGACTCGATTTTTACCTTTTTACCCCGAAGATAAATGTCGCCCTCGCTCGGCTGATAAAGCCCGATCAGCACGTTCATCAGCGTGCTTTTTCCCGCGCCGTTTTCACCCAGAAGCGTATGCACCTCGCCCTTTCGGACATTCAGATTGATATTGCGGTTGGCGTACACTTCTCCGAAACGCTTGGTGATATGCTCCATACGAAGGATGTCTTCCATTCGCGTTCCTCCCTGTGCGTTTAGATTGATAGATGTTGATACGCAAAATGTAAAAATAATGCGATGTTAAAATACGATGCGTAAAGTATACCATAGCTGCGCGTTCTTGAAAAGCAGGAGAGGAGAATATAAAAAGTCGGCCCTCTCGCGCTCTTTGGCTCGGGAAGGCCGACATGCTGCTGTTTTAATGGAAAAGCAGCGCAAGTCCGAAGGGCGCGCCGCCCGTCGCGGGAACCTCCGGCACTCCTTGGCTGTTCACGCCGGAGAGCGGCGTTGTAAAGCTCGTTTGCATACGTCCGTCGGTAAAGTAGACCGTAAGCGTATGCGCGCCGTCCTTCAAAGAGGAGAGGAACGAAGGCTGAAGCGTGATAATGGTACTGCCCTTCCTCCCGTCATAATCCACGCCCCTTTGCAGCGGCTTTGCGTCCACGCTCGCGCCGGTTTGCTTTTCAAATTCCGCGTCGATACAAAACTGCAGTCCGCCGTCCGGGAGCAGCGTTCCGCCGCTTTTACCGTCCTTTAGACCGTACTCGCTGCCTTTTCCCTCCGTGCTTGTGCTGCCGCTCGCGGACACATATACCGTCTCCTGCGGGAATACGCGCTCGTGAAGCGCCGTCGTAAAGACCGGCTCGCCCTCAAAGGCGGGCACAAAGTTCGGATCCTGTGCATTGTTAAGCTCCGCCCAGACGCTCACGACGATCTCTCCGCTTTGCGGGTCGGTCACAGCTTTGATCTTGATCCAGATATCGTCACCGTCCTCGCCGATGTTGCCTTCAAAAAGATCGCTTTCCAGCTCGTCCTTATAAAACTCAAAGCCGAAGCCGCCTGCAAGTCCGTCTGTACGCAGCACGATACAGTCGGAAAAATCGGGCGAGTCCTCCCCGTCGTAGACCTGCAGGAAGCTGAAGTTGTCCATGTAAAAGTCAAACATGTCCAGTCCCGCGTTGTCGCCTTGCGTACCGAAATAAAGCTCGGCGCTGCCGTTATTCGCGCCGCAGACCACGTCGCGCAGCCTGCCGTCGGAGGAGAAGCGCACCAGCTCGATGTTTTCTCCGCCTACCCATGCGTACTGATCGCCTTTTTCAAGGCTTACGCCGGGCAGATACGCGTCGGAAAGGCAGATGTCATAGCCGTCAAAGCTCGTGCTTGTCCCGCCAATCAAGCCGCTTTCCTTTAGGTCAAGCTCCATGGAAACGCTTTCTTCCTCGTTATAGCTTTGATAGCGGTAGCCGTCGGAGCCGGTCATATTAGAATAATATGTATCCTTGTCTCCCTCGTCCATGGGATAGGGCGGATAATCCGTCTCCTCCGGCGGCTCGGTCGGAATCCCTTCGGGATCGTAGACTCCGCTGATGGCCTTGGCGGCCACCTTATAGAACGCGCCCGTTTTGTCGGCATATTCAGGATCGTTGACGTCGCCGCCCTTATAAGCAAAGGGACGGATATGATAGCTTTGATAGTATGCGTCGATCTCGTTAAGGGTCAGCGTAGCAAAGCTTGAGCCGCCGGTAGCGCGGTCAAAGAGCCGCACGCCCTGATTCTTGATATTATTATAGACTGTCTCAATATTTTGCACCTTAAACGAGGTAATATACTTGGGCGTATACTTCTTCGTCTTATAGTTGTAATAATAGATATACAGCCTTTCGTTGCCGTCCTCATCCTTAAAGGGCGCCTTCAAAACATAATTGCGGCCTTTCAACTCGTAATTAAGCACGACATAGCAAAAATGGGGCTTGGTATGATAGGCTTTGCAGCTTCCGCTGTCGTTTTCATCATAGCATTTGAGATACAGCTTATACGGATTTCCGTTTTTTTCGCTGATGAAATAATCCAGTCCCACGATCGCGTGTCCGCCCGTAAGCTTTTTCGCGCCCGGCGTGCCCGAAGGATCGTTCTTTGAATAATAATAGCCCACCTGAAAAGGCTTGCCTTGATTCACAAAGTACATAAATTGATCTGCAAGCTCCGCAAGTTTGGAATACCTCATCTTTCCGTCCGTGTAGCGTCTTAGCGAGGTAGAAACCGCCGCGTTTTGGCGGGTTATAGAAGCCATCTGCGAGAGCATGTAAAAGTTGATGATGTTGAGCGCCTGCGGATTTTCCTTGGGCTTGCCGATGTCAAAATACTCTTTCGCGCCGCTTTGCATATCCGAAGCGAGCATACCCTCACCCTGTGGAAAAGCGCCGTCCTTCGTCAAGCGGTTGAGCGCCATCGTCAGCGATACGCCGTAGCAGGAG
>CAZNJN010000096.1:0-7813 GCA_964573365.1 uncultured Oscillospiraceae bacterium | reverse complement strand
CCCCAGCCTACTCCCTTAGCAGGGGAGCCCCTTACAGCCACTTGGGTACTCCTCCAAATGCAGCGGCAAAACGAAAAATGGCGGAGATGGTAGGATTCGAACCCACGGAGCCTTTCGACTCAACGGTTTTCAAGACCGCCTCCTTCAACCACTCGGACACATCTCCAGATGCGACATGAATCCTCACGCATTGCACGCTGAACTATTATAGCAAACCGTTAATCGCATGTCAATAGAAAGCCAGAGCATATTTTGTCTCCTAATAAACGAAGCAAAGCTGCAGCATATTACAATCCGCGTATACGAACCTCCGTTACTCGCCCGATGATCTCGACATCGCCGCTTGAAAGGATAATCGGCTCATAAAGTGTGTTTGCGGGAATCAATACCAGATGCGGAGGCATGTGCTTGAGCTTGCGTACAAGCACCTCATCTCCGATGCGTACCACGGCGATCTGCCCATTTTCAACTTGTTTTTGCATCTTTACCAGTACGAGCGAACCTTCCGGAATAAAAGCGCCTGTCATGCAGTCGCCCTGAACCTCCATGTAGAAGAAATCCCCGTGGCGGACTTCGTTTGCGGGCAGAGGAATGTACTCGCTGATATTTTCTTCCGCAAGCATAGGCAGCCCCGCGTGTACGAAGCCGACAACCGGTACTCCTACCGTTTCGGTGATCGGCATAAACAGGGAGGATACATCGCCCATTGGCTTAGGGATTGGCGAAGCGTCGCGGCAAAGAATGTAATCTGCACTTACCTCGAAAATGTCGCAAAGCTTTACAAGCATTTCTGGCGGAAGCGAAACACGACCTGTTTCGTATTTGCAGATCGCCGCTTTTTGCACGCCTAACTTCTGTCCCAGTTCTTCCTGCGTCAAGCTGTGTTGACGGCGCAATTCCCGTACTCGATTCATATTCGCACCTCATATAACTTTCTAAGCCTAGAATATCTCATACGGAAATATAATGTCAAAAGAAAAATTATGAAGAGTACCATTTATGGTATTGACAGTATCTATATTGGATTATATAATGCAATAACAACAAGAAAAAAGCAGAAATATTGACAAGCAAGAAACATTATATCTATGAAAGATACATAAGGAGAACGCCATGAATTACTTTGGAATGTTTTTCACGTTTATGCTTCCGGGACTGGTATTGGGCGCCATGGCCGCAGCGGCGGTTTATGCGGAAAAAACAAAAAAACAGCAGAAAAAATCTGCGATTCGGCGGGCGGACGCAATCAATGAACGCTCCAAACTCTATGTACACAGCCTTACAGCAGATATAGAAAAGCCTGCCGCCTAATGCCGGTGTTGCGGGGAGACTTGTTGCTCTGCGTTGTCGATTGGGGTATAATACATTCGTAGAAATGTACAGAGAGGTAGCTGTTAATGTCAAGACAAACGCGCAGACGCAGAAGCGGACATGGATTCCGCTTAACTCCCCGCTTTTTTATTATGTTGCTTTTACTGATTGTGGCGATCGTTATGGGCATTCTTGTACTTTCGGAGTTTAATGGTAAAAGCAAGGCGGAAAAGGGCGAAACTGTCGAGGATGAAAAAAAGCCGGGCATCCTTTCGGGATTATTCACAAAAGGAGATCCCGAAACAACACCGGTGCCGACGCCCACACCCGAACCTACGCCTACGCCGGTTCCAAGCTTCGCGCCCGCTGCGGCAGAGGGTAGCCGCCCGGAGGATTTTGGGATGGTATGGGAGGCGGAGCAGGACGGCGCCGCGCTTGCAAGCGGGCAGTCTCTTAGCCAGATCGATTTTTACGAGGGCGAGAAATATACTGAGATTGAAGGCGTTATCGGCTTCCGCGGGAACAATTTCAGAGATGCTGCCGCCTATGGAACGGCGGAGGTGAAGGAGCGCCGCTTTGACGGCGAAAACGCCTGGACATTTTCGGTTGGCAGTATGACGAAGATGTACGGCGAGGGATCATGGACGGGCTGCGGCTGGACGGGACAACCCTTAATCGTACACTGGCCGCAGGAAATCAAGCAGCATATGAATATGTATGACGCTGCAAAAGCTGACGCGTCGCTTGTCGAGGTTATTTATGCGACGCTGGATGGCCATATCTACTTTTTGAATCTTCAAACCGGTGAAAAGACGCGAGACCCGATTAATACGGGATTCCCGTTCAAAGGCGCAGGCGCGCTCGATCCGCGCGGCTATCCGCTTATGTATGTCGGTGCGGGTGACGACAGTCCTAAAAATGGCGGCGCGCGCGCGTTTATCATCAGCTTGCTTGACGGCTCCGTGCTCTATGAGTTCGGTCTGGAGGATGATTATGCTTGGCGCGATTGGACTGCCTTTGACAGCTCTGCGCTTGTGGATGCAGAAACGGATACCTTGATCTACCCCGGAGAAAGCGGGATTCTCTATATCATGCGCCTGAATACGAATTACGATGCGGCGAACGGCAGTATTTCCATATCTCCGCAAACGATCAAGTGGCGCTATAAAGGAGCGAGGACGGACTCTACGTCAACGGTGGACGGAAGCAAGGGATGGTGGCTTGGGATTGAGGACTCCGTATTGATTTGGCGCGGAAATCTTATTTTTACGGATAACGGCGGACACATGGTTTGTCTGGATCTGAACACACTAAAAATCATATGGGTACAAGACACGCTTGACGACACGAATTGCACGCCGGTCATGGAACTGGAGGGTACGGAGCAGCATCCATATGTGTACACCTCCACCTCCTTTCATGCGGGATGGCGTGTAAAGGAAAGCGGAATGGCGTCTATACCGATTTGGAAGATCGACGCGCAAAACGGCAAGGTGGTATGGGAGAACAAGGATTATACCTGCGGAACGATCTCCGGCGTCTCGGGCGGAGTGCAAGGCACGCTTGCGATAGGGAAGAACAAACTGTCCGATTTGGTCTTTGTACCTGTCGCAATGACGGAAGGATCAAAGGGTAAGCTGGTGGCTCTTTCCAAGGAGGATGGGCATGAGGTCTGGTGCTGCGACTTTTTGGGTTATCCTTGGAGTAGCCCCGTCGCCTTCTATGACAAGGCAGGCAACGGCTATCTGATACAGTGCAATAAGTCCGGTTATATTCACCTGATTGACGGCTTGACGGGAACCATCATTTACGAGATGGATCTTGGATCAAATATCGAGGCTTCGCCGGCAATCTATAACGACACGATCGTGGTTGGCACGCGCGGCGGGCTGATCTACGGCTTAAAAATCAAATGAGTGTTAATGAAGTACACGGAAACTGTGCGGGAATTAAACGCAACTTGCTCGAGGAAATTGCGCAGTTGTATTCTTTGCGCCTGGAAAGCTCGCAATTTGCTTCTTTTGAGCTGCTATCCATGCTCGCGTGCTTTACAGGGCAGATCGGACGGGAAATCTCTGTCTATATCGCGCGCGACGGTCATATCGCGGATGTTTCGATCGGAGATAGCGGGAAAGTCACGCTAGTGCAGATGCGGCTGGTGCGCAATGCCGACCGTCTATGCGGTGTGCGCTGCATCCATACCCATCCCGGCGGTGACGGGCGATTGTCCTCGGTGGATATCGGGACGCTGCGCAGTATGCGCCTAGACGCCATGGCGGCGCTTGGCGTAAAGCCTGACGGGAGCATGACCTCGTTATATGTTGGCTTTTTAGGCGAACTCCAAAACGAGGAGAGACAGGTTTTACTTTGCGGCCCCTTACGCCCCTACAAACTGCCGCATGTCGCGCTGCTACAGGAGATAGAAGCAGCGGACGAACGCTTAAAGAGCAGTACAAAGGAAGTTACGCAGGCTGCCGCCGAGAGAGCGATTCTTGTTGGGCTTGAAAACAATGACGGCTATGATACGCTTGGCGAGCTTGGAGAACTGGCAAAAACTGCAGGCGCTGTGGTTGTAGGGCGCGCGCTGCAAAAGCGGCGGGATGTGGATAACGCAACCTACATCGGCAGCGGAAAGGCTGACGAGCTTTCTTTAATGGGCAGCGCTTTGGAAGCCGATCTGTTCGTGTTTGACGATGAATTAAACCCTGCACAAACGAAAAACTTAGAAAAAATACTCGGAACGAGAGTTATCGACCGTACCGCACTGATTCTTGACATTTTTGCAAAGCATGCACAATCGCGAGAGGGCAAGCTGCAGGTCGAGCTTGCGCAGTTAAAATATGAGCTGCCCCGCATTATGGGCAAGGGTATTGCCCTTTCCAGACAAGGCAGCGGCGCAATTGCGCGCGGACCGGGTGAAACGAAGCTGGAAAACGACCGCCGACGCATTCGCAGACGCATCTATGAATTGGAGCAGGAGCTTGGCGAGATCGACAAGCAGCGTGGTCTGCGGCGCACGCAGCGCGAGAAGAACACAGTACCCCTTGTAGCCCTTGTGGGATACACGAACGCGGGAAAGTCCACCCTGCTTAACGCTTTAACGGGAGCTGGCGTGTTGGCGGAGGATAAGCTGTTTGCGACGCTTGATCCTGTGGTGCGGCAAACTGCGCTGGAGGATGGTACGCAGATTTTGCTCTCGGACACGGTTGGTTTCATCAACAAACTGCCCCATGATCTGATTGAGGCCTTTCGCTCAACGCTTGACGAGGTGCGCTCGGCTGATCTGATCTTGCATGTGATCGATGTTTCTTCTGATTATTACGACAAGCAGATCGAAATCGTGGAGGAAGTGCTGTGTAAGCTGGGCGCCGGAGAAACACGGCAGCTTCGAGTGTACAATAAGATCGACGCCGTGACTGAGTTGCCCGTAAAAAAGAAGGACTGCTTTTTGATCAGCGCAAAGAGCGGGACAGGTGTAGCCGAACTGCTGCAAGCGATGGGGGAGATTCTCAATGCGGAAAAACGCAGGATTGACCTGTTGATTCCTTACGAAAAGTACGAAGTGATTTCGCTCATCCGCGCGGAGGGGCGCATTCTCTCTGAGGAACACGAGGAAATGGGTACGCGCGTTTGTGCGCTGGTAGAGGAGAAAACGATGTGGAAGCTAAGAAAGCTTTTGGACATCGGAAAGGACGAAAAAAATGAGCATCATTAAGTATTATTTCATCGTGATCGTGATTATTGCAACGGGATTTACGATTTGGGAAAAATGCGGGAAAAAGAAAAAGTCCGGCGCACAAACGCCGGAAAAAACCGAAATTCCGCAGGAGCTCAAGGCGAAGGACGACAACGGGAACGGTTCCTTATAGCTTCGTTCGAATATAAGGGGAAAGCTCCTGCAGCTTCATCCCGTTGGATGCCTTAATCAGGATGGTATCGCCGGGAAGCAGCAGCTCATGCAGCGCCGTTTTGAGCGCTTCTTTGTCGTTAAAGTGTATCACGTTTCCGCCTTCTTCTTTAGCACCGTCATAGATTGCGCTTGAAAGGCGTCCTACGCAAAGAATCAGCTCAATTCCCTTTTTTGCTGCGTATGCGCCGATCTGACGGTGATAGAGCAGCTCATCCTTACCAAGCTCAAACATGTCGCCAAGGATTAATACGCGGCGACCCTCCGCTTTGGCGGTAATATCGATAGAGGCGGCAACAGAGGTGGGATTTGCGTTATATGCGTCGTTTAGGATCGTGAAGCGTTCCGTTTTTTCAATTGTCATGCGTCCTGATATCGGCGCATAGGCGGCGACGCCGGCAGCAATCTGCGCGGGGGAGACTCCAAGATGTGCGCCCACGGCAATGGCGCAAAGCGCGCGGCTAACCATATAACTTCCGGGTGCGGGAATATCGATTTGCTGCTGCGTGCCGCGATAATGGGCAATAAAGCTGCTGCCGTCGAGCCCTCGCTCACGGATATCGGTGGCATAAACATCGTTGTCTGCACCGACGCCGTAGAGAAGCACGTTCGTATAACGTTCCTTTAAGCCGCGTAAAAGAGAATCGTCCCCGTTTGCAATGATGATCGCGTCATCGTCACGGAAATCCAGCATTTCGCATTTGGCTTTCAAGATACCCTCGCGGGAACCTAAATACTCAATATGCGCATCGCCGATGTTTGTAAAAACGCAGACGCTTGGGTGAACGATTTTTGCAAGACGCGCGATTTCGCCGAAGTGATTTGTGCCCATTTCGACAACGGCTGCCTCATGGCTGTGGTTTAGCCGCAGCAAGGTCAAAGGCACGCCGGTCTGATTGTTCAAATTGCCTTGGTTTTTTAAGGTTGAATACTTTTGGGAGAGAACGTCTGAAATCAGCTCCTTGGTAGTGGTCTTGCCAACGCTTCCGGTGACGCCTACAAAGGGAATGGAGAACTTATTCCGGTACGCGCCGGCAATTTTTTGAAAGGCTTCGCCTGTGTCGTGAACGCGGATCAAATTGCCGCCGCTTTTTCTATCATCATTGCACAGCGCGCACAGCGCGCCCTGCGCAAAAGCCTGCTCAATAAAATCATGACCGTCAAAACGATCTCCCTTGATGGGAACAAACAGCGCGCCCGGCACGACGCGCCGACTGTCGATACATACCTCGCTAATGACGGCGTCGCCTATGAGATCTCCCTGCAGCACGCCGTTTGTTGCGCGAAGCAGCTCCTCTACTGTAAAAGCTTCCATGCAGCTTTAATCCTCCTGCCACTTTTTAATGGAAAGGTCAATGATATTCTGACAGAGCGTTTCATAGCTCATGCCGACCGCCGACGCCATGCGGGGAAAGTGGCTTGTCGGCGTAAGACCCGGCAGCGTGTTTGCTTCCAGACAGTACAGGCGTTTTTCCCCTTCATCGTAGATAAAGTCCATCCGTGCGTATACGTCAAGGTAGAGGATGCGAAAAATCTCTTTGGATACGTCGCAGATTTCCTTGGTGAGCGCCTCGCTGATCTGTGCGGGACAGATTTCCGTGATAAGACCGTTTTGATATTTATGCGTATAATCATAAAAATCGCCCTTGGGAATGACCTCCGCGGGCGGGAAAGCCCTATCGCCGAGAATGCCGCAGGTGAATTCGCGCCCTGTATGGAAACGCTCTACAAGGATTGTGTCCTCATGCAAAAAGGCTTCCTTGGCAGCCGCTTCAAGCTGCTGCTGCGTAAAGGCTCTGGTCACGCCGATGCTGCTGCCGTTTGAGCAGGGCTTGACGATGCAGGGGAAGGAAAAGGAGACGGCTTCATGCTTGTGAAAAACGCGGCCTTCCGGCGTAAGGATTCCCGCGCGCATAAACAGCTCCTTGCTAACGGCTTTATCCATGGCAAGCGCGCTGCCGAAATAGCCCGCGCCCGTATAACGAATCTCCATCATATCAAACATTGCCTGAAGCATTCCGTTTTCGCCGGGTTCTCCGTGCAGCGCAAGAAAAACGATGTCGGCGGCTTGACACAGCTCGATCACACCTTTACCGATGCTGCCAAGGCCGCTTTCGCTGCGCGAGGCGCGGATCGCTTTGAGATCGGGTTCGGTGCGTCCGACGGGGCGGGGCGGAAGGTCGCTTTGATCGCAGAATAAAACGGAAAGGTCATCGGGGAGCGGATCATATCCGTAAAACAGATCCAGCAAAAGCGCCTGATGCCCCAAATGGCGTAGCGCATTGCAGACCTGCGTGCCGGTAGAAAGGGACACGTCGCGTTCAGGGCTGAGACCGCCTGCCAATACAACAATTTTCATGGATACCTGATCCTACACTTTCCCAGAATAAAAAGCATTATACCATATTTTATGCGCGGCGAAAACCGAAAATAGCTACAAACAGCTTGCAAAAGTTGCTTTTCAGCATCACAGTGCTATGATAAGATACAGATAAGTACAGCGGAGGAAAGACCATGACGAAGATTATTGCCATAGAGGGCATTGACGGCAGCGGTAAGACGATGCAGTTTCAAAAGCTGCATCAATACTTGACG
>CAZNJN010000095.1:0-7942 GCA_964573365.1 uncultured Oscillospiraceae bacterium | reverse complement strand
ACTAAAGAAAGCATCAAAGAAGCGGGTATCGCAAAGAGAAAAGGCTTGCCTTTTATGCGTGCATGTTGCAAAATGATAATGGAAACAATCCTTTTTTTCATACGATCATGCCGGTATACGAATAGAGGAATGAGAGAAACGTGCTTCAAAGAGCATGAAAATGGAAGGGTATATGAAAAGCTATATCGCAAAACAACCGATCTATAATGCAAAGCTGAACGCGTGGGCATATGAGATCATGTATTCGGATTCGGGCGGCGCTTATGAGAGCAGCGCGAATATGGAGCGTTTCTTTCTTGACTACGCGACAAGCGCAAAGGAAGAGGACGGTCCGGCCTTTGTGACCTTTACCTACTCGATGCTTGAGCATAAGGTGGCCGATCTGTTCCCGCCGCAGCAGCTTGTCATTCAAATCAACGAGGATGTGCTGCTGATGCCGGAAACGAATGGCTTTATTTCCGAGCTTCAGAATCGGGGCTACAAGATCGCGACGGTGGGCTTCAACTTCAATGCGCGCGTACTGTCCATCGTGGGAAAGATCGATTATATCAAGCTTAATTTTTCTATTGTACAGAATTCCTTTCACAGCGTCATGGAGGTGGCGCATAATCTGGGCAAAAAAGTCGTCGCCTATAACGTCAATGACGAAGCCGCCTATAGTGTGGCGCGCGCGCTGGGCGTAGACTATATGCAGGGTACGCACCTTGCCGCCATGCAGCCGAGCGTGGTACACAGCGCCGAGCATATGCCCGCAAACTTTGCGCAACTGCTCGTCGCCATCAACACGACCGATCCGGATTATGACGAGCTGGAAAAGATCATTTCCCGTGACGTGGCGCTGACCTATTCCATCTTGAAGCTGGTCAATTCCGCGTATTTCGCGCCCCGAAGCCGTATCGGCTCCATTAGGCAGGCGCTCTCCTTTTTAGGCGTCAAGCAGCTCAAGGAATGGGTCTATCTTCTGGGCTTCCAAAATGGCAATTCGATGCCGCTTGAGTATATGAAGCTTTCGCTTTTGCGCGCAAAGTTTTGCAGCGAGGTACAGCCGCTTGTGCCGAATATGGAGCTAACCGCTTCGGAGGCTTATCTTGCCGGACTGCTCTCTACGCTGGATGTTTTGCTTGGCGAGCCGATGGAGCAGGTGCTCAAGGATGTGGATGTTTCCGACGCCATTCTTGACGCCTTGACGAAGCAGGACGGGAAAAATGCGTGGCTCTATCAGTTTGTCTGCTGCTATGAGGTGGGCAACTGGAACCGTGCCTCCACGCTTGCGCAAAAGCTGGAGATCTCCGAGGAGGATATCGGCGCTGTATATTTTCGCTGCGTGGACGACGTCAATAAGATGTGGGACGGTATCGTGCAGTCGAGCGCGCCCGGCGCGAGAGGATAACAAAGAAAATAAACAGGGCGCTCATGCTTTTTGGCATGAGCGCCTTCGTTTTAGCGGGAAAGCGGATTGGCCGCTCTCCCGATTGCTGTTTACGCGTCGAGCTTTTTCTCAAAATGAGACGCCGAGTATTCCTTTACCAGCTTATGAACCACCGGCGAGAGCGCGAGCAGAGCGATAAGGTTCGGGATCGCCATGAGCGCGTTTAAGGTATCGGCAATATCCCACGCGAGGGAGAGGTTCATCGTCGCGCCGACGATTACGATCAGGCAGAAGAAAATTTGATACGGCTTGATGATCTTTGAACCGAACAGATATTCGGCGCAGCGCGTGCCGTAGAGACCCCAGCTTAGAATCGTCGATCCGGCGAAAAGTGATATGCCGACTGCGACAACGATGCTTGCGCCCTTTCCGTATACCATGGAGAAGGCGGCGTTCGTGAGCACGACGCCGGGATTTTCGCCATAGGGGATCGGCGTTCCGCTCATCAAAATGACAAGGGCGGTCAAGGTGCAGATAACGATGGTATCCGCAAATACTTCAAAGATACCGTAGAGACCCTGATCCACGGGGCCGCTCGTATGAGCCGCCGCATGTGCCATAGGCGCGGAGCCGAGGCCGGCTTCATTGGAAAATACGCCGCGGGAAACGCCGCGCTTTGCCGCTTCGATCAAGGTGATGCCGATCGCGCCGCCGACGATGGCGGAGGGCTTAAAGGCGCCTACAAAGATCTCACGGATGATTTCGGGGAAACGGGCAACGTTGATAAAGATGAGAACGAGCGAAGCTACGATGTAAATGGTCGCCATAACGGGAACCAGCCGCTCACAGACCTCGCCGATACGCTTGATGCCGCCGATATAGGTAACGGCGCATACAGAGGCCATCACGATGCCGCAGATCAGTGCGATGATGCCTTCGGAGCCCACTGCGTTGGGGGCAATGGTGACGACCGCCGAGCTTATCGAGGTCGCGATAGAGTTGATCTGCGTCATGTTGCCGATGCCAAAGGCCGCCAGAGCGCCAAGCACGGCAAATACGCCGCCGAGCCATGCCCACTGCTTGCCAAGACCGTTTTTGATGTAGTACATCGGTCCGCCGACCCAGTCGCCCTTGTCGTTGCGCTCGCGATAGCGAATGGCAAGCGTGACCTCGCAGAACTTGGTACACATGCCGACCAGCGCGGAAAGCTCCATCCAAAATACCGCGCCCGGGCCGCCTAAGGCGATGGCGCCGGTCACGCCCACGATGTTGCCCGTTCCTACCGTCGCGGCAAGCGCGGTGGTAACGGCCTGAATGGGGGTGACGGAGCCTTTATCGGCCTTGACCTTTTCTTCTTTTTTGAATACCTTGCCTATGGTGTTTTTCAAGGCATAGCCAAAGTGCCGAAATTGAAAGAATCCCATTTTGCAGGTCAGATAGATGCCTGTGCCCACAATCAGTATGAGCATGGGGATGCCCCATACCACTGAGTTGAGCGCACTGTTAATCTCAGCGATTTTTGCTAACAGATCCACACGTTTCTCCTCCTGATATTTGATTTTTTATGATGGGGATATACGACGGCGGTGCATGAGAACAGAGTGAGGAAAGATATTGCGACGCATTATATTGACCGTCGTTTAGCATAGTATAATAAGCTTCTTTTTACCAAACAATAGGCTGACCCATTTCTAAACGGATTCTTAACGAACGAGCGGAATTCTTGACGGTATACAATAATACAGCGAATACATGCTTAGCGGTAGAAGATCGCGATAAGCGCTACCCCGAGGATGAGAAGGAACAGGCAGAGGATGATCGCCAAGCCTATGCCGCGATTATCCTTGCCCTGTATGCGCCATACCCGATAGAGCACCAGCAAAAACAGCAGAATCGCGAGCGAACAGAGCGACATATAGGAACAGAAACTGATAAACGGGGTCATAAAAATACCTCCCAATCCATACGATTGATCCCTTGTATGATACAGTATAGCTATACTGTACGATGCGCGGCAAGGCTATATGTATAAAGAAAGCGTTAAATTATCTATAGTCGTATATAGGCGCGTTAAGAACGGGCGGCGTTAATGACGGATGCCGAAGCATAACTTTTCTATAAAACAGACAGGATTCGTCAAAAATCCCCATTTGATATACGCCGGCGTCTGTGGTATAATTTTTGTGATTAAGGACTGATGAAAAAAGAAACGGCAGATTTCAAAACGTTTGCCGGATATGTGTATGTGCGCATGTGTATATGCGCATAAGAGGAATGTGAGTAGCGTTTCTGATAAGAATTTGTAATGTCTGACATTTCGTAAAGGGCTCAGGGCTAAATAATCGCAATGGAAAAGAAAACGGATTCTTCTTTATGTAGGTTTGCTTTGAAATTTTACTACGGCAGCGGCAAGCGCGGCTCATTTAAGCGGCGGGAAAAACAGCTAGGACAAATGGATAACAGGCTAGGTCTTGCCAGCGGTTCCTTTGTCTTTTTTTCCAGCATAAGCGCCTGTATCCTTTCTGCGCTCCTGCCTGCGCTTGCGCAAATGCGATGGATGCTTCTGCTGCTCTCGGCGTTTTCCATGCTGCCCATTCTGCTTTATACCCTTACGCTTCACAGCGATAAAAGCATACCCATCGGACTGCATTATCTTTATTTTACGCTTATCTTCGCGGCGATTCTTGCTGCGGGCTATACGAAGCTTCTGCAGATCGATATGCTCTACTTTATTCTCATGCTGCTTTTTTCCATGTTTATCATGGATAAACCGGGGCGCATCAATATGATATTCTTCCTCTTTGCCGCTGCCTACTTCGTCTATGTCTGCATGGGCGCGCGAGAGAGCTTGGGGGAGGAGAGCGTAAACTGCGTCGCCGCTTATGCGGCAAGCTGTTTCGTATCGCGCTATACTGTGCGCGCGCGCCTTGAGGAAATGAGCTCTAAAGCCCATATTGAGAGAGAACGAGACACTGATGGTCTTACGCGCCTTTTTACCCGCAACGCCGCTGCGCGCGACATTTCGGCCTATTTGAAAAACGGCAAAAATTCAGGTGGGCTTTGCGCGCTTTTTCTGATTGACATTGATAATTTCAAAGGCGTCAACGACACGCTTGGACATAGCTGCGGAGATACGCTGCTTGTGGAAATATCCCAAACGCTTCGCGCCCTGCTTCGCCGGGGCGATTATGTGTGCCGTTTGGGCGGCGACGAATTTATCATTTTTCTTACCGATTTGCCCGACCGTGAATGGACCTGCGCGAAGGCTTCGTCAATCAACGCGGCGCTTCGCAAGACTGTGGCGGCGGGGAAAAAGAGCGTAGAGGTTTCAGCGAGCATCGGCGTCGCTTTTGCGGACAAACAGCTTTGCAGCTATGAGGCGCTTTACCGTAGCGCCGATCTTGCGATGTATAGCGCCAAGGAGGCCGGCGGCGACCGTTACGCGCTCTACAACGGCAGAAGGATCATGACCCAAAGCGTCATAAACGATGCGGAGCGAAAGGTGTCGCTGCGCTAGAGTACGTCAATTTGATTTAGAGATAGTGTATTGCCTGATAAAAAAGTGCGTATCAATAGGGCGCGTCGTCGGGGACAAAGCCAAAGGAGCCAATGCGCTCTAAAGCGCGAAGCGCGAGCATATCGGATTCATCCAGAGAAAAATCGAAAAGAGACAGATTTTCACGCATACGGGCAATATGTGTGGACTTTGCAAGCACGGCGACGCCGCGCTCAATGTTCCAGCGTAGGCAGATCTGCGCGGGGCTTTTGCCGTGCTTTTGGGCAAGCGACAAAAGGACGGGATGGGAAAGACCGCCCTTCATCAAGGGACGCCACGCCTGCACGGCGACGCCGCGGGAAAGGCAGTAGCGCACAGCGTCCTCGTTGGGGTAGCCGGGGTGACTTTCAAGCTGGTTGAGGGCGGGCTGCTCGTCAAATTCGCGAAGGGGCGCAAAGTGGCGCTCATGAAAATTACTGACGCCGATGCTGCGCACGCAGCCCTGCTTTTTCAGCTCGATCAGTCCACGCCAGGTCTCCTGCAAAAAAGGCTCCCAGTCCTCCTTGTGATCCTTGGAAATAGGCCAATGGATGAGATAAATATCGAAATAGTCAAGTCCGGCGGCGCGAAGATCGCTCTTGCAGGCCGCGATTGCAGAGGAATAGCCCATTTTGGATGGCCAGAGCTTATCGGTAAAAAGGAGCTGCTCCCGCGCTCTGGCGCTTGTGCGTAAGCCCAGCCCCGCGCCGTCGATATTGCCGTAATACCAGGCGGTATCGATCAAGCGATAGCCTTCGGCAATGGCCGCGCGCACGGTTGCGGCGGTCTCCTCCAAGCCCTCAAGACGCCATGTGCCGTAACCGACCGCAGGGATGGAAAGATCGGGGGAAAGCAGCAGATCCTTTTGTAAAGCCATGGGAGAGCACCTCCAAAGTTACTTCACATATAGCTTAAAGCTTCCGACAATATTTTTCAAGAGCTGTGCCTGCGCGGAAAACTCCTCGCTTGTGGCGGCATTTTCCTCAGCGGTGGCGGAATTGGTCTGCGCGACGTTCGCAATCTGGGAAATACCGTCGTTTACATGGGCGATGGAATCCGCTTCGCGCTGTGCGGAGGCGGAGATCATTTCGGAAAGCTCCGCGATTTCGGATACGCTCTTTACGATGCCGACAAGCGCCAGCGAAGTGGCCTCCACAAGTCCCGTCCCTTCGTTAACCTTTAGGTGGGAAGCGTTAATGAGTCCGGTGGTGATCTGCACCGCGTCGGCGCTGCGCGAGGCGAGATTGCGCACCTCGTCCGCTACGACGGCAAAGCCCTTGCCGGCCTCGCCTGCGCGCGCCGCCTCTACGGAGGCGTTGAGCGCGAGAATGTTGGTTTGAAAGGCGATGTCCTCAATCATCTTTACGACCTTGGAAATTTCGTCGGAGGAGCTGCGTATTGCGCTCATAGCTTCGACCAGCTCATTCATACGGCTTTCGCATTTTTTCGCTTCAAGGCTTGCGCTTTTAACCGTGCGACCGGAAAGCTTTGCGTTTTCGGCGCTTTTTTTAACCTCTGCGTCGATCTGCGTAAGGGAGGCGGCAAGCTCCTGTACGGTAGCCGCCTGCTCGGTAGAGCCGTAGGCGAATTGCTGTGCGGCCTCCGCGGTCTGCGCGGCGCCGTTGCTCACCTGCGTGGCGGCAGAGGAAATAGAGGTGAGGATGCGGTTCATTTCCTCAGAAAGTGAAAAAAGCGCCAACTTGAGCGGCTCAAATTCGCCGTCATAGTCGTTTTCAAGCTTAACCCAGAGATCGCCGTGCTCCATTCTGCCGAGCACCTCGGTGGCTTCTTGAATATAGGCGGTCTGCTTTTGCAGCTTTTGCGCGTTTTTCTCCTGCGCGCAAACGAGGGCGCGCAGCTCGTCGCCCTTGCAGGCTTCGTTTTGCGTAAGCGCGCGAAGGCTCTTTGCGATATGCGCGCGAAGAGCAAACAGTCCGGCGAGGTCAAAAAGGGCAAAAACGCCGCAAGCGATCAGTACCGCTAGCTGCGCGCCTGAGAGGAATAAAAGCGCAAGGAGCACGATAAAAACGATCGCCGTAGCCGCCAATGCAATTGTTAGCTTTGTGGAAAGACGCATTTTTTTAAGCATAATGTTCACCTTTGATTTTTTAGACTAAGAGCCAGTTCGTGCAGAAATGAGGGGCATAGCGTAAAAGTTCACGAACAAACAAATTTTTAGCATACCTAACAAAAATAGTATACCATAAAAGACGGGCTTGTCAATCGCGCGGGCGAAATCGCGCGAAAGTATTTTGTGCAGAGGGAGCGGCTTTCATTTGATTTCCCGCCTTTTCTTTTGAAATTGTGCTTTACAAACGCGGCCTAGCGTGATACCATACAACACAATAAGGCAAAGGAGCTTTGGAATGAACCGTATTTTTGCAGCAGCGTATAACTATGCTTATACTTACTATTACCGCAAGGCAATGGTCGGTTGTGCTGCAAAAAAAATGCGCGCTTGAGTTAACGGCGCGCCCGAGCTTTGAGATAAAGCCCCGCAGCATAACCGCTGCGGGGCTTTTTTATGGAAAAAAGGCACGGGGAAACGAAAGCTCAAATGATAAAACGGAAAGGGATAGATCATTATGGTTATCGTACTGAACGGCGACGCACCCAAACAAAACGTGGAAAGCTTAATGGAATGGATCAAGAGCCTTGGACTTGATATTCACGTGTCCGAGGGGAAGGAGCTGACCGTGCTAGGCTTGGTCGGCGACACTTCCAAGGTGGACATCGATTTGATTATGGCGCTTGACATCGTCAAGGACGTCAAACGCATCCGCGAGCCGTATAAGGAAGCGAACCGTAAATTCCATCCGGAGGATACCGTGGTGGAGGCGGGCGGCGTGCGCATCGGCGGCGGCAATTTTCAAATGATTGCCGGTCCCTGCTCGGTCGAGAGCGAGGAGCAGATCCTATCCATCGCGCAAAGCGTCAAGGCGGCCGGCGCGACGATGCTGCGCGGCGGCGCGTTTAAGCCGCGCACCTCGCCCTACGCGTTTCAGGGGCTTCGGGAGGAAGGCTTGCGCCTGCTGATC
>CAZNJN010000094.1:0-7978 GCA_964573365.1 uncultured Oscillospiraceae bacterium | reverse complement strand
AATCACATGCGCTTCTTTGACTGTACCGGAAATGGCCTGGGCGGGGCAGTTGCGCGCGCAGAGCGTGCAGCCCTTGCACTTGGCGGGATCAATCTCGTAGTGCATCAGGTTTTTGCAGACGCCGGCAGGGCATTTCTTGTCAATAATATGCGCGTCGTATTCGTCGCGGAAACAGTTGATCGTAGAAAGCACGGGGTTAGGCGCGGTCTGACCGAGCGCGCAGAGGGAATTTGCCTTGATATACGCGCAAAGATCGATCATCTTTTCGATGTCGCCTACTTCGCCCTTGCCTTCGGTGATCTTGTTGAGCATCTCGAGCAGCTTTTTTGTGCCTAAGCGGCAGGGGGTGCATTTGCCGCAGGATTCATCCACGGTAAACTGGAGGAAGAACTTTGCAATATCCACCATGCAGGTGTCCTCGTCCATGACGATCAAGCCGCCGGAGCCCATCATAGAGCCGATGGCGATTAGGTTGTCATAGTCGATGGGTACATCCAGATTCTTCGTGTCGATACAGCCGCCGGACGGTCCGCCGGTCTGCGCCGCCTTAAACTTTTTACCGTGCGGGATTCCGCCGCCGATCTCCTCGATGATCTCGCGCAGCGTCGTACCCATCGGAACCTCTACGAGACCGACGTTGTTGATCTTACCGCCGAGCGCAAAGACCTTGGTACCCTTGCTCTTTTCAGTGCCCATTTCGGCAAACCACTTGGCTCCCTTAATGATAATCTGGGGAACGTTGGCAAAGGTTTCAACGTTGTTAAGAATGGTCGGCTTCGCCCAAAGTCCCTTGAGAGCGGGAAACGGAGGACGGGAACGGGGCTCGCCGCGATGCCCTTCGATAGAGGTCATCAAAGCGGTTTCTTCGCCGCAGACGAACGCGCCCGCACCAAGCTTCAGGTGAATATCAAAATCAAAGCCGCTGCCGAAAATGTTTTTACCCAAGAGGCCGTAGGAACGCGCCTGCGCGATCGCGATATTCAAGCGTTCAACCGCAATGGGGTATTCAGCGCGCACATAAATATAGCCTTCGGTAGCGCCAATCGCATAGCCGGCGATCGCCATTGCCTCCAGTACGACGTGCGGATCGCCTTCGAGCACGGATCGATCCATAAAGGCGCCGGGGTCGCCTTCATCGGCGTTGCAGCAGACGTATTTTTGATCCGCCGCGTTTGCAGCCGCAAACTTCCATTTCAGTCCCGTCGGGAAACCGCCGCCGCCGCGTCCGCGCAGGCCGCTATCGAGCATAATCTGAATCACATCGGCAGGTTTATACTCGGTCAACACCTTTTCAAGCGCCAGATAGCCGTCAAAAGCAATGTATTCATCGATGCATTCGGGGCAGATTCTTCCGCAGTTGCGCAGCGCGTTACGATGCTGTTTTTTGTAGAAGGGCGTTTCAGTCAGGCTCTTTACGCCATCGCTGGAAACGGTTTCATGATAAAGGAGCTCCTTAACGGGCGCTCCGCCGATGAAGTGCTCCTTGACGATTTTCTCTACATCCTCAACCTTGATATGGCTGTAGAAGCTTCCTTCCGGGTATACGATCACGATGGGGCCTAAGGCGCAAAGGCCGAAGCAGCCGGTCATCGTTACCTTTACAGTATTTTCAAGGTCATGCTTTTTCAGCTCTTCCTCGAATTTTTTAATCAAGCTCATGCTGCCCGAAGATGTGCAGCCTGTACCGCCGCAGATCATAACATTGTATTTGTACTGGGATGTTGGTTTTCCGTTGGTACGCATTCCGACAATGTCCTTCATCCGCGCGCGAATTTCATTCAATTCCTGTACGGTTTTCATAGAGCGTATCATCCTTTCATTGCAATTCGTTCATGCCGCATCGATCCGCTTTAGATCAATACTTGGCCAGAATTTCCGGGATCATATCCGGGGTCAGTCTGCCGTATACTTCGCCGTTGATGGTCATGACAGGCGCTAAGCCGCAGGCGCCCAAACAGCGGCATTCCGAAAGGGAAAACTTGCCGTCAGGCGTACACTCGCCGCCCTTGATGCCAAGCTCACGCTGGAGACGCTCATAGATCTCACCGGAGCCCTTTACATAGCAGGCCGTGCCCAAACACACGGAAATCTGGTACTTTCCCTTGGGATAAAGGGAAAACTGTGCATAGAACGTCGCAACGCCATACACTTCGGAAAGGGGCACGTCTAAACCTTCGGCTACGAACTGCTGAACCTCAATGGGCAGATAGCCGTAGATTTCCTGCGCTTTTTGCAGTGCAGGAAGCAATGCACCGGGTTCGCTGCCATGTTCTTGCAAATAAGCAGATAATTCGGCGCGCTGCTTTTCAGTGCCATGGAATGGTACTTTACTTGTGCTCATGGATAAAACCTCCTTTGATATTGAGAGAAGCATAAGAAACTGACAAAATCGACAAATGACAATCTTGCTGTTTCATTATACGCTCTTTATGTTTGTTAAACAAGTATCACACTTTTACATAGCCTTAATTTTCAAAATATATTATGAACAGCTTTATCGTCGCTTGTGTGGTACACAGAAATCCGAAATACGCTACTCAAACGCTTGTTTCCCTTAGTATCACGCTATGCAGGCGATCACGCTTGACAAGCGCTTCGTTTCCATATAAGATACGTTTATATCAATCTAACAGACGAGGAAACGTGCGATGGATCTCTTGGAAGGACTGAACCCTCAGCAACTTGAGGCGGTAACGACGACGGAAGGCTATGTGCGCGTGATCGCGGGGGCGGGCAGCGGAAAGACCCGCGCGCTTTCGCGGCGTTTCGCGTACTTGGTCAATGAAATCGGCATTCTGAGCGCAAATATTCTATGCGTAACCTTTACCAATAAATCCGCAAACGAAATGAAGCAGCGCATCCGTATGCTTACCGGCGACAACGACACCGGCTATATCGCCACCTTCCACAGCTTTTGTGTGTCGGTTCTTCAGGAGGACGCCAATGCCGTGCAGTATCCCAAAAGCTTTCTTGTCCTTGACAACCAAGATATCGACGCAATGCTCAAAATTATCTATGAAGAACGCTCTCTTACCCTTCGGGATATGAGCTTTTCTAAGGCTCGGGACATGATCGAGATCCGTAAAATCTTTAAGGAGCCTTGCTATTATGAAGACATGATCGCCATGTCGCTTGAGGCGCTCAAGCAAAAATACATGGCTTCGCAGAGCACGGAGGATGTGATCTTTTACGGCTATTTATATCAGCAGAAAAAGTGCTTCGGCTTAGACTATAACGACCTTATCAAGTATACGCTTCATATCTTTGAAAACGATGAGGAAATTCGCTTAAAATGGCAAAAGCGGCTTGCCTACATTATGATCGATGAGTTTCAAGACATCGACAGTCTGCAGTACCGTCTTATGCAGGTATTATGCGATTATCATCACAACCTGTTCATCGTCGGCGATCCCGACCAAACCATCTACACCTGGCGCGGAGCGAACGTGAAATATCTCCTCGATTTTGACAAAGCCTTTGCCCCGACGCATACCGTTATGATGATGCAAAACTACCGCTCCACACCACAAATCATTCATGCCGCCAACAGCCTTATCAGCAAAAATAACGACCGTATCGAAAAGGAGCTTATACCGGTGCTTGAAAGCGGCGCGGAGGTGCTGTACAGCCATGCGCGCACAGCGGAGGAGGAAGCCGCCTATATCGCAAACGAGATCAAGGCGTTAGCGGCGCAGGATGTCCCTCTTGGAGACATCGCGATTCTCTACCGCGCGCATTTTGTCAGCCGCACGCTGGAAGAAGCCTTTATAAAAGAAGATATCCCCTATGTCATTACCAGCGGCGTTCAGTTTTTTGCGCGCATGGAAATCAAGGACGCGCTTTCCTATCTACGCATGGTAACCTGTAAGGATGATCTTTCCTTTGCAAGGATCGCCAATGTGCCAAAGAGAAATATCGGCGAACGCCGAATGGCATTTTTGCAGGCGTATTCGGAAAAAGAGCATTGCTCTCTCTATACGGCGCTTACACGGAATCTTGAAGATGAAATCTTCAAAAACACAAAGGCAAAACGCTTTGTGGAGCTGATCGAGAGCTTCTCGCGGCGCATTCAAGACGCACCCGTATCAGAGCTGCTCGCCGAGTTGCTGGATAAAAGCGGTTATGAAACGATGCTTCGCACCGAAGGGGGTCAGGATCGGCTTGATAATTTAGCCGAGCTTAAGCAATCTGTCTACGAATACGAAAGCAGCTGCGGTGAGGAAAGCACCATTGAGGATTATCTGATTCACGCCGCGCTCTACAGCAGCGCGGACGCCGGCACGCGTGAGAACGCCGTAAGAATGATGACCGTCCATAGCGCGAAGGGTCTGGAATTTCCCTATGTATTTCTGTGTTCCATGGAGGAGGGCGTTTTCCCGTCGCGAAAAATATCCACGCTCGCAGGCATGGAGGAAGAACGCCGCCTCGCCTTCGTAGCGATGACGCGCGCAGAGCGGGCGCTGTATTTGACGGATTCGGAGGGACGTAACTTTGACGGTTCTTTTCGGTATCCGTCGCGCTTTGTGCTCGACATTGATCAAAGCTGCCTGCATTCTATAGTGACGCTGCCCGAAAGTCTGCTTAAGGATGCGCAAGAGCATGCTCGGCATAGCCAAAACAGTCTTCGCGCCCTACAGCAGCGCTCGTCCTTTTGCGCGGGTGAGCGCGTCGTACACAGCGTTATGGGCGCAGGTACGATACAGAGCGTGGACGATGCGCTCGGCGCTTATTCGATTCGCTTCGACAGTCTTTCTACGACGCGAATCATCAGCTTTCATGTCAAGCTGCGCGCGGAAAACGCCGACGACAAATGAGTTTGTATATCGCAAAGAAGCGCCGTTTTCGACTCTTTAAGCAAGGATAAACCGCTCCCTCTATGGCAAAGCTAGAATTAGCAACAGCCAAGGGGGAATTGATTATGGCGCTCAACAAGGTTGAAATTTGCGGACTTGATACGTCCAAACTGCCCATGATGACTCAGAAACGCAGTCACGAGCTGCTCCTTCGCGTAAAGGACGGCGATGATGAAGCGCGGGAAACCTTTATCCGTGAAAATCTTCGTCTGGTGCTCAGCGTGATCCAGCGTTTCGCGGGGCGCAGCGAACAAATGGACGATCTGTTTCAGGTCGGCTGCATCGGGCTTATCAAGGCGCTTGACAATTTTGACCTTGGGCATAACGTGCGCTTTTCAACATACGCCGTGCCGATGATGATTGCTTGTCGAAGCAGAAGGGGGCATGTATGGAACGCACAGGTAAAACAATGAAAGCGAGCGGTGTCTGCTCGCATGAGAGCATGACGGAGCGCCTCGAGTTGCTCAAGGCACTGAAGGAAACACGCAAGCGCAACCATCTTGAATGGCAAAACGAGCGGGCGGCGATAAGGCGCAGAGCTCGTCCTGCGCCTATTGACACGCGAGAAGGTTAAACTTTATACTAAAGCAAAAAATGGGAGTAAATGCAATGCGGTATCAAGAAATCGATATGGCTTCTTATGCAAGGAAGGCACATTTTTCTTATTTTTCAAGCTTGGCGTATCCATACGCCGGACTGAGTGCTCAGGTTGAAATCGGCCGATTTCTGCGCTTATGCAAAGCGGAAAAAGCTCCTTTTTTCCTTTCCATTCTCTATGAAATCATGCAAGCGGCAAATGCAGTTCCCGAGTTTCGGCAGCGAATTCAAAACGGTTCCATTATCGAGTATGAATGGTGCCGCTCGTCGCACACGGTCGCGCTAGAGGATGGAACCTATTGCTACTGCACGCTGGATGCTCAAAAATCACGAAGCGAATTTCTATCCTATGCTGCGCCGGAGCAGGAACGCGCCAAGAGCGCAAAGTGCCTTGAAGATGACGAGGATAGCGGCGATTTGATCTTTGTTTCCTGCCTTCCGTGGCTGCACTATACCTCGCTTATCCAGCCCGTGCCTTTCCCCGCAGATAGCAATCCGCGCCTTACCTGGGGCAAATATGCCGAAGAAAACGGGCGCGTTTTGCTGCCCGTAACGGTTTTAGTCCACCACGCCCTCATCGACGGCAGACAGATCGCAGATTTTTTTGAGATTCTACAGTCTCGTTTTGATCGCTTCATGCTCTAAATCAGAAGCTGTTTTATCCTGGTTTTCATACTCCGCCTGGGATCGGCTGCTTTGACGCAGGCTTATATTTGATTGCTCACATTGTTCTTCCAAATGTTCTCCGACATCAGCAAACCGTCGATCGTATCGTGCGCCGCGGCCTCGTACAGCTGCGGCGCTAACATGTTCGCATATTTACTCAGATAGTCCTTTTGCTCCTGATCTTCCGGAAACATCCGTTCGCAAAGCTGAGCCGCCGCGTTTTGAAGCGCCGTTTCACATTCTGATACGTGCATCGCGCAGACAGCCGAAGCCAGCGCTTGCTGCGCGACCTTTGAGAGAACAAGCGGACAAGGCGGCAGCTCGAGCAGAGCTCTGCATAACGCATATGCGCCGACACTTGCATAGGTATTGAGCAGCAGCTCGTGATACTCCGGTACGCAGTCTGTCAAGTCGCGTATCTGCTGGGCGGGAAATCGGCTGCAAAACGTATTTTCCAATGCCAGCGTATGAATATATGTTTCCATATACTCTATGCCCTGCATCCCCTCATCCAGAGGATTGCAAAGGGGATAGTCGATATCGCAAGGAATATCCTGCGCGAAAAAAGCAGAATCATAATGCGAAAAAAAGTCGCCCAACGCCTTTAATGTATCCGAATATGCTAGGCTTTGCACGGCGGGCGCACATACCTTAATTCTTGTCAGCTCCCTTTTGGCACGCGCGCAGCGCGCTTGTAGCTCTCTATTGCCAAGTGAAAGTATGTCGTCCCAGTCTTCCTCTAAAAGCAGCGCGGAATCGCCATGCTCGCGTATATACTGCCGAAGCGTAAAAAGTATGGAGGATAGCAGCGCCTCTGCCGTTTCAATAGGCAGAGAGCTGCTATCGCCCATCGTATAGCGATTACAGCGTTTTATGAGCAAAGAAAACAGGCGGCTTTGCATAAGCTGTTTTTGCGCTTCGCTGTAGCCTCCTTTCTCCGCCGGATTTCCCTTTGCGTCAAGCAATAGCAGCGCATCACTCGTCATCGTCTTCTCTCCTCGCATAAACGAAGTAGTTTTCCTCATTCAGCTCATCATTTTTGCCGCGTCCATGGCAAAGCGCTTCCAGAACGCTGCCTTCCAGAAAAGCGACAGAGCCTTCGCATTCTCCGTCAAACGCGTCTTTCATCGCAAGGATCAGCTCATCATCCGTAAGCGTATCGTGAGACTCCTTTTTGAAGTAATAGAAGCAGTCCTGCAATTCCGCGAGCGTTTCCTCCCAGTCCTCCTGCATAATATAGGGCGAATCGCAAAAGCTGAGAATCAGCTTTTTCAAAACTCCCTCACAAAACTCTACGCGTCCGGTATCCGCAAGCGCCGCGCGGTGTTTATTAACTAATGCGATCAGCTCCTTGTCTGTAAGCGATAAGCCATAACGGCTGCTGCAACTGTTGCATTCTTGCAACTCGCCAATGGCCGGCGTAAGCGCAAAATGCGTGATGGCAATTTCCTCGTTATCCTTCATTGTGCTTTTCGCCTGACCCGCCCTGTTAAAACAGTATTCAAGGGCGCTCAAACGCTCCTTTCACATTTTTACTTTCCTTTTCTGACTTGGCTTTGCCCTGTGCATTCTTCTATTATGAGCATACGCTTCTTGAAAACCCATGAAAAGACTTGAATTTTTAATGGTTTTATGCTATTATAGGCACAAGAAAAGAGCAATTTTTCCGTGAATTGCTCTTTTTTATTTGCCTCACAGAACCAATTTTTCTTTTTTTCAGTAATGCTTTATAGGATACTGCGAAAAAAAAGATTGACAGTTGCCTCGATTTCTGTATAATAAATCATGTCCTATGTCGCGAAATATGCGTGCTCGGTTCGTCTAGTGGCCTAGGACACCGCCCTCTCACGGCGGGAACAGGG
>CAZNJN010000093.1:0-8037 GCA_964573365.1 uncultured Oscillospiraceae bacterium | reverse complement strand
CAGATATATGCACAGATCATCAACGATGAAGTTTCTCATACCCTGGTTGCCGCGTCTACGCTGGATGCGGAAATCAAGGAGCAGCTGAAGGGCAAGTCCAAATGTGACGCCGCCGCAATGGTGGGCGAACTCATCGGACGCCGCGCAGTTGAAAAGGGCATCAAAGAGGTCGTCTTCGACCGCGGCGGTTATCTCTATACCGGTCGCGTGCAGAAGCTGGCCGAGGGCGCCCGCAAAGCCGGCCTGGAATTCTAAGGAGGAGAAACAATGCAGAAGCGTATAGATGCGTCCACATTGGACTTGAAGGAAAGGCTCGTTTCGATCAACCGCGTTGCCAAGGTCGTTAAGGGCGGCCGTAACTTCCGTTTTTCCGCGCTCATGGTAGTGGGCGATGAAAACGGCCATGTCGGCGTAGGCATGGGCAAAGCGGCGGAAATTCCCGAGGCTGTTCGCAAGGGAATTGAGGATGCGAAGCGTCATTTGATCGAGGTTCCCATTGTAGGAACCAGTATTCCCCACGCGGTAGAAGGCAAGTTCGGCAAGGGTTTTGTGCGTATGCTCCCCGCTGAAGAAGGTACCGGCGTTATCGCGGGCGGTCCCGCGCGTGCGGTGCTTGAGATGGTCGGCATCAAGGACATTCGTACCAAGAGCTTTGGCTCCAACAATCCGGCCAACTGCGTAAAAGCTACCATGGAAGGACTTTCCCAACTCAGGACGGTAGAAGAAATCGCGAAGCTTCGCGGCAAAACCGTTGAAGAGATTTTGGGTTAACGGAGGTGCACAATGGCTAATAAGCAAAAGCAACTCAAGGTAACGCTCGTGAAGAGCACCATCGGCGCCCTCGACGCCCAACAAGCGACCGTAAAGGCCCTTGGCCTTCACAAGACCAACAGCAGCGCCATCGTGCCTGACAATGATGCTATTCGCGGAATGATTTTTAAGGTGAAGCATCTGGTCAAGGTCGAAGAAGTGTAACGGAGGTTTGGATATGAAACTGCATGATTTGAAACCTACCGAAGGCTCCACGTTTGAACCTAAGCGTGTAGGCCGCGGAACCGGATCGGGTTTAGGCAAGACTTCCGCAAAGGGTCACAAGGGTCAAAAGGCTCGCAGCGGCAGCAAGAAGAACGGTTTTGAGGGCGGCCAAATGCCTCTCGCACGCCGTCTGCCCAAGCGCGGCTTCCATAACAACTTTGCAAAAGAATATACCGTCATCAACGTTGAGATGCTTGAGCGTCTTAATGACGGGACGGTTGTAACTGCTGAACTGCTCAAGGACATGGGTGTGATCAGCAAGATCGAAAAAGACGGGCTGAAGATTCTGGGCCGCGGCAAGCTGACAAAGAAGCTTGACGTTAAAGCCGCGAAAGTTACGGAGACAGCCAAGAGCGCGATTGAAGCTGTTGGCGGAACTGTCGAGGTGCTCTAATGTTTAAGACCTTGGTCAATGCGTGGAAGGTCAAGGATATTCGCACAAAAATGCTCTTCACGCTGCTTTTGGTGGTGATTTACCGCTTTGGTAACTTCATCCCCATTCCCGGCGTGGACGCCACGAAAATCGCGGCTGCAGCTTCACAGTACGATATTCTTAGCTTCCTCAATCTTTTGACAGGCGGCGGCTTCGGCGAATTTTCCATCTTTGCGATGGGCGTATCTCCCTATATCACAGGTTCCATTATCATCCAGCTTCTCACGATCGCCATTCCGGCCTTGGAACGTCTTTCCAAGGAAGAAGACGGCCGCGAGAAGATCGAGCAGATCACCCGTTATACGGGCATCGGCTTGGCTTTGGTACAGAGCGTCGGTATTGTTGCCGGCTTAAACGGAACCTATGCTGTTTTAACCAACCCGGGCTTCATGTCCTATGCGATCGTAGGTATCGTAGCGACAGCGGGAACGGCGTTTCTGGTTTGGATGGGCGAGAGAATTACGGAAAAGGGCGTCGGCAATGGCATTTCCATGCTGATCTTTGTTTCCATCGTTTCGCGTGTACCGCAGTACATCGTCAGCCTGTTTAGAGGCGTTTTCGTGAGTGGAACCTACATGTGGTGGGTACTTCCCCTTATGCTTGTAGTTCTGGTCATGCTTGTCACCGGCGTTACCGCCGTTGATAAGGCGATTCGCCGCATTCCTGTGCAGTATGCAAAGCGCGTGGTTGGCCGTAAGCTTTACGGCGGACAGGCGACGCATATTCCCCTCAAGGCGAATGCAAACGGCGTTCTGCCCCTGATTTTCGCCATGACGATTCTACAGGTTCCCGGCATGATCGGTCAGTTCTGGCCCAACGGCGGCTTTTACCAGTTCTATACAAAGTATCTGGGTCAAGGAACCGTTGTGTACTATCTTATTTATGCGCTGCTCATATTGGGCTTCTCGTACTTTTACAGCACGATTTCGTTTAATCCCATTGAGATCAGCAAGAACTTGCAGCAGAACGGCGGTTTTATTCCCGGTATTCGTCCGGGACGTCCGACCAGCGATTATCTGAGCAAGATCTGCAATCGCTTGACCTTCTTTGGCGCAGTGTTCCTTACGATTCTCGCGATCGGACCGACTCTGCTGATGAGCGCGTTCAGCCTTGGCAATTTCTTTGCCGCGACCAGTATCCTGATTATGGTAAGCGTTGCGCTTGAAACCAGCGAGCAGCTTGAATCCTTACTGCTTATGCGCCACTATAAGGGATTCCTCGGATAAACATACATCGGAGAGGGGCGCAATGCCTTTCTCCGTATTGCCTTGTGTCCGCGTCCGCATTTTTTAGGTGGAGGCGGATGCAGGCGGCATGTTTAACGGATGAGACAACCATAAAAAAGGAGAGAGCGATATGAAGTTGATTTTCTTAGGCGCTCCCGGCGCCGGAAAAGGCACGCAGGCGGATATGCTCTGTGAAGCAAAGCATATCGCGCATATTTCTACCGGAGATATGCTGCGCAAGGAAATGCGTGCCGAAACGGAACTCGGTAAACAGGCGAAGGCCGTGATCGAGGCCGGCGGACTGGTCAGCGATGATATTATCATCGGAATGGTAAAGAACCGTATTACGGAACCGGACTGCAAAAACGGCTTTTTGCTGGATGGATTCCCCCGCACCATTGCGCAGGCGGATGCGCTATCCGCGCTTACAGACATCGATATGGCGGTTGATATTGCCGTACCGGCTGAGCGCCTGGTCGATAGAATCAGCGGACGACGCATGTGCCCGGATTGCGGCGCCGGTTATCATATCTCCATGTATTCCAAGGATACCTGCGAGAAATGCGGCGCAAAGCTTTACATCCGCGATGATGATAAAGAAGAAACCGTAAAGAACCGTATTGCGGTCTATAATACGAATACGGAGCCGCTTATAGCGTACTATGAAAAGAAAGGTCTTCTCAAGCGCGTAGACGGTGACAAGTCGCCCGATGAGGTGTTGTCCCAAATCAAGGCGCTTGTGGAGACGATTTGAAATGTTGACGATCAAAAGCGCGGCTGAGATCCAAAAGATGGAGGCTGCCGGAAAAATCGTGGGAGAAACGCTGCTGCTCATGCGCGACATGGCAAAGCCCGGCGTCTCAACAGAGGAGCTGGACAAAGCAGCGGAGAAGCATATCCGCAGCAGAGGCGCGGTTCCTTCCTTCCTTCACTATAACGGCTATCCCAAGAGCATTTGCACCAGCGTTAACGCGCAGGTCGTGCATGGAATTCCCGGGAAATATGTGCTCAAGGACGGTGACATTTTAAGCGTGGATATCGGCGCGGAGCTCAATGGTTTTCATGGCGATGCGGCGAGAACCTTTCTTATCGGAAACGTGGCTCCCGAGGTAGAGGAGCTGGTGAAGGTAACGCGGGAGAGCTTTTATGAAGGCTTGAAGTTTGCAAAGCAGGGCTTTCGTATTTCTGATATCGGATTGGCTGTGCAGACGCACGCTGAGGCTCATGGCTATGGCGTCGTGCGCGAGCTGGTAGGACACGGAATCGGAACGCACATGCACGAATCTCCGGATGTTCCAAACTATTACGATAAAAGAATGGGACGGGGAATCAGACTGACGCCCGGCATGACGATTGCCATTGAGCCAATGATCAATTTGGGCGGCAGAGAGGTCTATGTGCATAAAGAGGACGGTTGGACTGTGGAAACACGGGACGGAAAGCCCAGCGCGCATTACGAGAATACCGTTGTTATCACGGACGGGGAGCCGAGACTGCTTACGCTGATGGGGGTCGATGATGACTGATCCAAACGGACGCGTTGTGATCTCTAAAGCAGGCAGGGACAAGGGCAGAAATTTCGTAGTTGTGGGTGTGTGCGATGAAGCGCATGTATACATTGCGGACGGCAAGAAGCACAAGCTCATCGCTCCGAAGAAGAAGAAACTGAAGCATTTGCGGTTTGAAAAGGAGATCGTCGATCTTGCGAGTATGCCGAATGAAAAGAGCGGCGCTGCAGATGCGTTTTTAAGAAAAGAGCTTACGGCGATAAGCCACGGCTCGACAGAAACATAAAGGAGGGATAGTTTGTCAAAGTCAGACGTTATTGAAGTGGAAGGCGTTGTGACCGATGCGTTCCCGAATGCGATGTTCGAGGTGCAGTTGGAAAACGAGCACAAGATACTCGCGCATATTTCGGGTAAACTGCGGATGAATTTTATCCGCATTCTACCCGGTGACAAGGTGACAGTTGAGCTGTCCCCCTATGACTTGACTCGCGGCCGCATTGTGTGGCGCGCAAAGAACTAAGAGGAGGAATGTACGATGAAAGTGAGACCTTCAGTAAAACCTATGTGCGAAAAGTGCAAGATCATTAAGCGCAAAGGCCGCGTCATGGTCATTTGCGAGAATCCTAAGCATAAGCAGAAACAGGGCTGATAAAGTATGGCGCCTCGCGCTTCACCGCGCGGGCGCATAGGCTTGGGAGCCTGTCCCAACTTTATGGGACAGGCGTCCTGAGTCAATGCCGGGACGGGATCATGCCAAGAACCGGCAAAATAGTTAGGAAAACAGGCATGAAAGGTATTGACAAACCAATAGCACGCAGAGTAAAATGTTTAGGTTAGCGTGGTATCGGGGAAAGATGCCCTTTATTGCGTTACAAAAGAAATGGAAATCCCTTGTCCGATGCGGCTGCCGGCTTTGTCCGGATTATCGGATAAGCCTATATAGATGGCGGGTGATCCATTCGCCCCTACAGACGGTGAAAGCCGACTGTACGCAGCTTTCATAGACTGCGAAACCATTAAATTACGGAGGAAAACCAAATGGCACGTATTTCTGGCGTTGATTTGCCCAGAGACAAGCGCATCGAGATCGGTTTGACGTATATATACGGCATCGGTCGCAAGACGGCGCAGGACATTCTCTCCGCTACCGGCGTCGATCCGGACACTCGCGTTCGCGATCTGTCCGAGGACGACAACAGCAAGCTTAGAGATTACATCGATCATAACCTCAAGGTAGAAGGTGATCTCAGACGTGAGACTTCTATGAACATCAAGCGTCTTATCGAGATCGGCTGCTACCGTGGCGTCCGCCATCGCAAGGGTCTGCCCGTGCGCGGGCAGAGCACCAAACAGAACGCGCGTACCCGTAAAGGTCCCAAACGTTCCGTTGGCGGCAGGAAGAAATAAGGGAGGAGAGAGACAATGGCAAAAGCTACTAAAGTCAAGAAGACGGCTCGCAAACGCCGCGAGAAGAAAAACATCGAGCGTGGCGCAGCGCATATCCGTTCCTCCTTCAATAACACGATGGTCACCATCACAGACCTGCAGGGCAACGCCATTTCTTGGGCTTCCGCCGGCGGCCTCGGCTTCCGCGGTTCCAAGAAGAGCACGCCGTTCGCGGCGCAGATGGCTTCCGAGACTGCCGCAAAAGCAGCGCAGGAACATGGCCTTCGCACGGTTGAAGTGTATGTAAAGGGTCCCGGTTCCGGCCGTGAATCCGCAATTCGCGCGTTACAGACCGCAGGACTTGACGTAACCATGATTAAGGACGTGACGCCTATCCCGCATAACGGATGCCGTCCGCCCAAGCGCAGAAGAGTGTAAGGAGAGCGACATATGGCTAGATATACAGATTCTGTTTGCCGGCAGTGCCGCCGTGAAGGCGAAAAGCTATTTCTGAAGGGCGATCGTTGCTACAGCGCAAAGTGTGCGGTAGTCAAGCGCCATACTCCTCCGGGACAGCATGGCCAGGCAAGGCAAAGGAAACAATCCGAATACGGCATCCAGCTTCGTGAAAAGCAGAAATGCCGTCGTGCATACGGTGTATTGGAATCTCAGTTCGGGAAATACTATGAAATGGCTTCCAATATGCGAGGCGCCACGGGCGAGAATCTTCTTACCCTTTGTGAGCGCAGATTGGATAACGTGGTGTATCGTCTGGGTTTTGCGGACAGCCGTCCGATGGCTCGTCAAATGGTCTGCCATGGTCATATCCTTGTAGATGGCAAGAAGGTTGATATTCCTTCGTACTTGGTAAAGGCAGGCCAAGTCATCACGATTCGCGAACGCAGCCGTGATATGGAAAACCTGAAGGAGCTCAAGGAGCAGGGCGCCGATAAGCCGATTCCCAAGTGGCTGGATCTCGACGCGGCGAACCTGACGGGACGCGTTGCCGCCATGCCTCAGCGTGACGACATCGACCTGACCATTGAGGAGCACCTCATCGTCGAGTATTATTCGAGGTAATCCCGCATAAGTAACCTATGAACCCCAGGAACCACGAATTTCGTAGAGAGGGGACGTAAAGAATGATAGAAATCGAAAGACCCAAAATCGAATGTGTGGAGCTTGCCGAAGACTACGGTAAGTTTGTCGTGGAGCCTCTGGAACGCGGTTTTGGCATGACGCTGGGCAATTCCCTGCGCCGAATCCTGCTTTCCTCGCTTCCCGGCGTTGCGGTTTCGTCCGTCAAAATTGACGGCGTGCTGCATGAGTTTACCACCATCGAGGGCGTCAGAGAAGACGTTACGGAGATCATTCTGAATCTGAAAGAGCTATGTCTGGTTATGCACAGCGACGGCCCTAAAAAGGTGCTGATCGATGCAAAAGGCCCCTGCGAGGTCACGGCAGGCGATCTGATCACGGACAGCGATATCGAGATTATCGATCCTTCAGAGCATATCGCTTACCTGACAGAGAATGGCAAGCTCTATATGGAGATCAATCTCGAACACGGCCGAGGCTATATTTCCGCAGATAAGAACAAAACGCCGGATATGCCAATCGGACAAATCGCAGTAGACTCTATTTTCACGCCAATCCGTAAAGTCAACTTCCATGTGGAGGATACACGCGTAGGGCAGATCACTGACTACGACAAGCTCACCTTGGAAGTCTGGACAAACGGAACGATCAAAGCGGACGAAGCAGTCAGCCTCGCCGCAAAGATCCTCACCGAGCATCTCATGCTCTTCATCAATCTGACTGAGCATGTGCAGGGTGTGGAGATCATGGTTGAAAAGGAAGAGGATAAGAAAGAAAAGATTCTCGAAATGACCATTGAGGAGCTTGATCTCTCCGTGCGTTCCTATAACTGCCTCAAGCGTGCGGGCATCAACACTGTTGAAGAGCTTGTGCAGCGTAACGAGGAAGAAATGATGAAAGTGCGTAACCTTGGGCGCAAGTCGCTTGAGGAAGTACAGCAAAAATTGACCGGCTTAGGCCTGTCCCTTCGCAACAGCGAAGATTAACCGCACACAATACTACAAGGAGGAAGCGCAATATGCCCAACCGTAAGCTCAATATGGCAGGCGATCATCGTAAGGCGACGCTGCGGAGTTTGACGACCGCGCTTCTGTGGAATGGCAAGATCGTCACCACTGAAGCCCGCGCGAAGGAAGTCCGCCCCATCGCTGAGAAGATGATTACCCTTGCAGTCAAGGAACATAAAAACTCGGTCACCGTTGAAAAGGAGACCAGAAATGAAAAGCAGCAGGTCGTTAAAGTGACCCGTGAAAACGACATGCCCAGCAAGCTCCATGCGCGCCGCATGTTCATGTCATACCTTTATGACATGCCCCTGCCCCGTGAGGAGAAGGAGACCAAGCCCGAATAC
>CAZNJN010000092.1:0-8049 GCA_964573365.1 uncultured Oscillospiraceae bacterium | reverse complement strand
CCTTAATCCTTCACAGGCCATGCTGCGGCAGGACGGCTTGCATGTTAGTATATTTCAGGAAAAAAACCCCCTTTGTATTGCCAAATAGGATCGAATAGGCGATAATGAAACATATTTATGTTGTTTCCCGGCTTTTGCCGGTCAAAATTCATATTCTACCATAGGAGGAAAGGTCACATGCAGCTTTTACAAAGCCGGATACGCAGCGAGGGTCGCGTATTGCCGGGCAACATCATCAAGGTGGACGGTTTTCTCAACCATCGCGTTGATACAAAGCTTATGCACGAAATGGCGCTCGACTTCGCAGAGCATTTCGACACCTCGGGCATCACGGCTGTACTTACGGTTGAAGCAAGCGGCATCGCGCTCGCTGCCATCACGGCGGAGGAGTTGGGCGTGCCGCTTTTGTTTGCAAAGAAGGCAAAATCGGATAATATCGAGGGCGGCTTATACAGCAGCGAGATCTTCTCCTACACCTACAAAAAGAAGGTGACGCTGATCGTGGCGAAGGATTGGCTCAGCGCCAATGACAAGGTACTGATCATCGACGATTTTCTTGCCAACGGCGAGGCGCTGCGCGGACTTGTCGAAATCGTGGAGCAGTCCGGCGCGGAGCTGATCGGCATCGGCGTCGCGGTAGAGAAGGGCTTTCAGAGCGGCGGCGCAAAGCTTAGGGAACGCGGCCTCAATCTCTATTCTCTCGCCATCATCGACAAGGCGGATGAAAACGGCTTTGTTTTTCGATATGAATAAGGCAAAAAGGCCGGCTTGACGCCGGCCTTTTTCTTGTCTGTGCCGGTCGGCGTCCGTTTGTTATATTTGCGTTTTTTCGCGTCTTTTCGCATGTTTTCGCGTTTTCTTTTAATTTTACCAGAATTGTGTTTACCTCTTGTCAAAGCGCTTTTCTTTCTTATATACTAGAAAAAGCGGGGCGTTTCTTAACATTTTCTTATTGCAGCACTTTTCTTCTCCTGCTTCACGCTTTTCGGAGGATACCTATTTGAGACGATATCAGTCTGAAGAACCAAACGCGCCGGAAGCCGCTATGCTCCTTTGCTTCGCTTTCGCCTGCTCCATGCTTTGTCTGAGCATCTGCATCGCCACGCCTGCGGACTTGGCGCGGCTTTTACCAATGCCGCCGTTGTGCTGCTGATGAGCATCGGTCTTGTCAAGCTTTGCGGCGCACGCTTTTCCGGAAATCTGCTTGCCGCGCTCTTTCTTATGCCGGGCTTTGCCCTGTTCGGCAAAAACCCGCTCAACATACTGCCTTTTTTTCTCGGCGTCGCGCTCTACTGTAAAAACCGTCGCATACCCTTTCGCAAGCATATCGGCGCCGCGCTCTACTCTACCACGCTCTGTCCCATCGTGAGCGAGCTGCTTTTCGTAAGCGCCCTGCCCTTACCGCTGCGAATCGCGCTTTCGCTTTTTTCCGGCGTATTCATCGGCTTTATCATCGTTCCCTTTGCCGAGCATATGCTCAGCGTCCACCGCGGCTATATTCTTTTTAATTACGGCTTTGCCTGCGGCTTTCTCGCGTATCTGATCATGGCGCTTTACCGTGCCGGCGGCTTTACGGTGCAGACCGCCTCAGACTGGATGCCCCTGCGCCCGGCTGCGGTTCTGTTTTTTCTCCTCTCGCTCTGCGTCCTGCTCGTTTTTCTGGGGCTGTGGTTCTCCGGCTGGCGCTTTCAAGAGCTTCTGCGCGTGCTCAAGGTCAGCGGCTGCGCGCCCAATAACGATCTTTTCAGCAGCGTCGGCATAGGCCCCGCCATGGTGAACATGGGCTGCATAGGACTTTTGTCTGTCGCTTATATTCTTTTGATCGGCGGCGATTTTTCCGGTCCTGTCGTCGGCGCGATCTTTACCGCTATCGGCTTTGCCGCATCGGGCGTACATCCCAAAAACTTTTTTCCCGTGCTCTTGGGCGTATGGCTCTTTGCCCGCTTCGGCGCGTACCCCGTAAACGCGCCCAACGTACAGCTTGCCGCCATCTTCGGCGCTGTCGCCCTTGCCCCCGTTGCGGGTGAATACGGGTTTTTCGCGGGGCTTGCGGCGGGTCTTTTCCATTATGCGCTCGTCTCCGTCACCGGCACAAACACGGGCGGGCTTAATCTGTATAATAACGGCTTTGCCGCCGGTATTGTCGCTACCATCATGGTGACGCTGCTTGATACCTTCGTGCCGCCGCGATCGAGCAGCTTCCTTTCCTTTATTCGCGCGCAGCGGCATATAGAAAAAGAGGAGGATTCCGTTTACGAGGATTTCTAACTGCTTTTCGCGGCTTTCAGCAAACTTTAAGCACCCTTCGCGCGCAAAATATTCGCGATTCTCCCGCTTCCGCTCTTCTTTTTAAGTCTCTTGCCAAAACACGACAAAAGCTATCAAATTCATTCCCTATCCTTGCGAAAAATGCAGTGCTATCATAATAGCAGAAAAAGCGCTTTGATTCTCAACAATGTAACACAAATAGGAGGACTTCCCCATGGCAAAGTACCGTATTCTCTTGGCAGATGGAAACCAGCAGCATCAAACGGCGATCCGTGACTACTTTATGCTTCAGGATCAGATCGGTCAATTTGACGTCGTTTCCGACGGACAAGCCGCCTTGGACGCGCTTCGCGCTGGAAATTACGACATACTGATTTGTGATCTGATTATGGCGCGGCTTGATGGCTTTGAGCTGCTGGAGCGTATCAACGCAGGTCTTTGTGAGCGTGCGCCCGCCGTTATTGTGGTAAGCGCGATGCGCCATGAGGACATGATCAGCAAAGCCTGTGCGCTTGGCGCCCGCTATTACATGGTCAAGCCAGTCGATCCCGAAGCGCTCTTCAAACGCGTGATGGACATGCTGGAACAAAGCACCGTCTCTACGACCTATGCCTTGAGCGCGCCGCCCAAGAGTCTGGATGAGAAAATCACCTGCATTTTTCTCATCATCGGTATTCCTGCCCATATCAAAGGCTACCATTATCTGCGCGAGGCAGTTCGCATGGTCTACTATGAGCCAAGCCTTACCGGGCGCATCACCAAAGAGCTGTATCCCGGCATCGGCCGCCGCTTCAACACCTCCGCCTCCAAGGTGGAACGCGCGATCCGCCACGCCATCGAGGTCGCGTGGACGCGCGGAAAAATCGAGAACATCAATCAGGTTTTCGGCTATAATATCTATTCTAAAAATGATAAACCGACCAACGGCGAATTCATCGCGCTTGTCGCGGATAAGCTGATCATGGATGACGCGCGCGACAAAAGCAGCCGCGATTCGAGTTTGGCGATGTAGCCGAAACACATACTTCTGATTTTGGAAAATAATTTACACGCCGTATGCAAAAGCATACGGCGTGTACTTTAGAAACAGTTTCAACACACTTTACTCACAATTCTCTGTTCTAAAGAAATGCCTTATCTGGCCTTTTTGTGGATAACGCGGTGGACAATGTGGATAAGTCGCCTTTTGTCTGCCGACTTGCTTTCTGGTATACAATCTTAAAGTCAAGTGATACTTTTCTTCATGGCATACTTTTTTGCTTATGCACATAGCTTGAAAAGAGACGGTATATTCAGAATATGGCTCGACTGCGGGAGGATGGAAATCTATGGAACTGCTTTGGAAAGAGGAAAATATCTGCGTGCTTCAAAAGCGCGAAAGTGTGCGATTGGATGTTGAGGGCGAGGTTCCTCTTCCCGAAGGAAAGCACGCTCAAACGCTTTTAGCGGCGAAAAGCACGCTTGAAAGCTGCACCTGCACCATACAGGGCGAAGGCGTGCAGCTTGGCGGAGTCGTACTTCTCTCTTTATTATGTCAAGACGACGCGGGGCTCTTCGCGTTCAGCTCGCGCGCCTCCTTTACGCAGCTTTATGAGGCGGACGCTACGGACTGCCGCTGCTGCTGCTGCTTAAGCACGCCGAGCGTCAAGCTTGGCGAAAGCGACGGCGCGCTGCATTTTTCCTGCGCGATCGAGGCGGATCTGCTGCTGCTGCGAAACGAACGGGTGCGGGCGCTCAACGGCATCGACGGCTTGGCGCAAAACGATCTGCAATGCCGCAGTCGCACGCTTAGCAGCACCCGCCGCGTAGCGGGCGAAACGCAAAAAATGCGTCTTCGCGAGGAGATCGCCTCTCCCAATATCAGCGAGGTGCTCGCCTCTTTGGGTCATTTTCAGCTTCGGGACTCTCCTCCGGGCGAGGACGCGCGCCTTGGTACGCTGAGTCTGTCCCTGCTGCTTCGTGATAAAGACGATCATCTTTTTGAGTCGATCGAGCATGTTCCCGTGCGCTTAGACGCGGAGCGCGGTTCCATGGATGAAAAGATCGGTGATTGTGAGCTATCCGGTTTAAGCGTTCGTTCCGTGGGCGAGGAGTTTGGTATCCTCTCTGTAGAGGCGGAGCTGCGCATTTCACCCTATCGCCACGAAAAGCAAAGCTGTGTTCTGCCCTTGGACGCCTACGCGCCCAGCTTCCCTTTCAAATGCGGTTTTAGCGAGCTTTGCGCGTTCAGCGATGTGGATACGCTGCGTTTCTCCAGCAGCTTTGACGCCCTTTTGAATGTTCCTGAGGGACTGCCGGAGATCGCCGTGCCGATATTCAGTTGCGTACAGAGCGCCGTTACGGCGGCGGCAGTAGAAAGCGGAAAGCTGTATGTCGAAGGCGTACTTGAAACGAGAGTTGTATACAAGAGCGCAAACGGCAGCTACTATGCCTTCACCGACGAAGTACCTTTTACCGCGGAGTGCGCGGCAAGCGAAGCGGATCTCATACAGGTCGATGTGCGCGCTCTCTCGCGTGTAAGCGGCACGGGACGAAGCGCGCAGCTTCAGATTATTCTGCTCTTTACCGCCTCGCTTTGCCAAAGCGAGACGCTGCAGGTCGTAAGCGGCATCAGCGAATGCGAAAAAACGTCCCGCCCTTCGGGGATCGTCGTCCTTTTCTCGGGCGAGGGCGAAACGCTTTTTGACATAGCCAAGGAGTATAACACCACCGTGGACGCTCTACGCGCGCTCGAGCCGTCCCTGCAGGAGCCTCTTACGGAAGGCTCCCCGATCCTTATGCTTGTGTAGCGGTGTGCGAAGCATCGTAGAGCGCGTCTACCGATAGCACATACTTTTCCACAAGCTGTGCTTCATCGGGTCTGAAGGAAACGCGAAGCGCATCGCCGGACGGAATGTCAAAATCCCGGCCCGCGCCGAAGGAAAGCTTAAAAAATCCGCAGAGCGGCCAGCATAGCTTTACTCTTTCACCAAGGCGTTCTCCCTCATAGGAGAGCGCCTTTGCGTCTAGGCGCATGACGCCCCGTCCTGCGGCGCTGCCGACAAGCTGCGATCTCTCGTCATGCAAAAGCAGCGTTCCCATAGCTTCAAGCACATAGCCGCCCTTTGCGATTTCTTTTTTTAAGGCGTCCCTTTGATACTGCACATGCTCCGCCACGCTTTCAAACACGAAATCCTTTTCGCCCTGCGCATGTAAAAAGCCGTATTCGTCCATACGTGCGCTGTTGCCGCATTGCGTGCAGTAAAAGCGGTCGTCCTCGCTTTTCATTTTTGCCTCCGCGCCGCATTTGGGGCAAAGGTAAAGCAGGTTTTCGAGCTTTTGGGCAAGCTTCTTGCCCTTAAAGGCCACGCGCGCCTCTTTTTGCCACGCAAAGTCGTCGTAATACAGCTTTTCCCGAAGCAGCGCCTCAAGCTGCTCGTTTGTGAGCAGGCGCAGCGTTTCTTCGTCCGCCACCCGCGAAAGAGAACACTCCACCCTGCCCCTTCTCTGTGACTGCGCCCACTTTGGATAGCTTAAATAGCTCCCCTTTGTCACCGCGGCATAGACCGGCACGCCCATCATTTTGCACATTCTGCCGATGCCCGGCGGCATACGGCAGAACCTGCCCGTGCCGTTTACCTCGCCTTCGGGGTAAAGCAGCAGACAGCCGCCGCGCTTCACTACGTTCATCATCGCGCGCACGGAGGCCGCGTCCGCGCGAAACTGCTTTCTCGGGATCGCCTGCAAAAAACGCAGGAGCGACGCAAGCGCCTTGTTGCCAAAGAAAAACTCGCTTACAAGCACATTGGGTCTGTGCGGATAGATCGCCGCGAGCGTAAAGAGAAAATCAAGGTTGGAGGCATGGCTCCCCAGCACGACAAAAGCCTTATTCTTGGGGAGCTTTGGCGCGTCCTTCGCATTTTTATAGCCGTAGCGCAAAAACAGATACAAGCGCAGCAAGGGAAGGATCAAATGATAAAATAGCAGATTCGGACTTTTCTTTCCGTTCGGGTTCGGCTGAGCGCGCATAATGCCTCCTGTTGAATCCTATTTCACAATACCTTACCATTTTTGTTTGCGCGTTTCAATCTGTTGTAGTCCAGCAAGCTTCTGGTATAATACTAGCATAAACACAAATGCTCCGTAGAAAGGAAGCAACAAAAATGAAAGCATTAGAGGATTTTCCGCGCGCACAGCTTGCCCTTCTCCCGACCCCCCTATATAAATTGGAGAACTTAAGCGCGCTGTTCAAAAAGAATATCTATATCAAGCGCGACGACATGACCGGCATGAGTCTTGGCGGAAATAAGGTTCGCAAGCTGGAGTTTCTGCTTGGCGACGCGAAAGCGAAGGGCGCCGATCATGTGCTCACCACCGGCGGCGCGCAGTCCAATCACGCCATGCTTACCGCCGCCTGCGCCAACCGCCTTGGAATGGGCGCGACGCTACTCTTAAAAAAGCGCGGCGTCTTTGCAAAAAAAGGGAATCAGATCCTCAACGATCTGCTTGCCGCCACCGTCCGCTTTGTGGATACGGACAGCTATGCCGATGTCTATGCCGAAATGGACGCCATCGCCGAAAAACTGCGCAACGAAGGCCATACGCCCTACCTAATCCCCGTAGGCGGTTCGGTTCCGCTTGGGAGTCTTGGCTACGTCAACTGCGCAAAGGAGATCGCGCAGCAATGTGAGCAGCTACAGCTAAGGCTCGATCATATCGTCTGCTGCACGGGCAGCGGCGGTACGCACGCGGGACTCGCGCTGGGCGCGGAGCTTTTCCTGCCCGACGTAAGCGTCACGGGTGTAGACGTGGACGGCGATGATTTTCCCAAGGTCGTGTCCGCGCTGATGAATGAAACGAGCGCCCTTCTTGACTGTGAGCGCCGCTTTACGCCGGGCGACGTTTCCATCAAACGCATGGTCGGCGAAGGCTACGCCATCCCCTCACCCGAAGGGAACACCGCCATCCGCCTTATGGCGCAAAAGGAAGGCCTGATCCTCGATCCCGTCTATACGGGCAAGACCTTCGCAGGCTTGATCTCCATGCTGGAGGAAGGCGTGTTCAATACGGAGAAAAACATTCTATTCCTGCACAGCGGCGGCGCGGGCGGCGTTTTTGCCATTGACATCGTATGATTTGCGCAGCGGCACGCAATAGACTATAATACAGCATATGAAACTGCGACTTTTTAGGCACGCGCCACATGCTTCCAGAGGCGCGCAAGTGCGCACGGCGCGAGGCCGCCGCAAAAAGCTTTTCAGTACGGAGGAGGGCGGCAGACTTTTACGGCGTGCTCTGCTTGTCGTGTCCATTCTTGTGCTGCTGCTCATCCTTGTGCTTTCCTTGCGCACGGAGCCGAACGCTATGGCCAGCGCGGAGATTCGCACCATTGAGGAGCGCGGCGTTCTTCGTGTGGGCGTGCTAAGCGATATGCCCTCCATGAGCGATCAGGGAGAGGGGCTTGAGGTCGAGCTTGCCGACCTTCTCGCGCAGCGAATCCTTCCCGACATCCCATCTGGCAACAGCGTCCGCTATGTCGAGGTCAACTCCGCGAATGTCGCCGCAAAAATGGCGGACGGGCAGATCGATCTCGCCGTCGCCATGATGCCAAGCGGCGCAAAAAGCAGCTTATACGCCTACTCGCAGACCTATTATGAGGATATCTGCTTTTTTATCACCGCCGTGAATACGGAAAAGCTCGTGCTCCAAAACATCAGCGCGGGCTTCGTGCAAAATTCGCCGGAGGGGGAGCTGCTTGCCAAATATATCTCTGATCGGCCGGCTTCCAATATCCAAAGCGTC
>CAZNJN010000091.1:0-8053 GCA_964573365.1 uncultured Oscillospiraceae bacterium | reverse complement strand
TTCACTTTTTACACAGCCGCTTCGGAAATACGGATGATTTCAAACAGGGCTTTTTCTCGATATTTCAGGCGGAAAATGCTACAATTTTAAGAGGCTTATCCGTAACAGATCAAAGGAGGAAGGCGCCATGGCAACCAAATATTCGATCATCGCCGAAGCAATACGATCAGATTTCCCCCGTATGCGCGCGGGCGGCATTGAGCGGCTGCCCTCAGAAGCCGCCTTGATGAAGCAATACGGCGTCAGCCGCCAAACGGTGCGACAGGCCGTCTCCGTTCTGGCCTCGGAAGGACTTGTTGTGAGCCGCCGCGGAAGCGGAACCTACCTCACGACATCATCGGTTGGCAGAGAAAATGAGATCGCAGTGATCGTCACCTACGCGGATGCATATATTTTTCCGGCGCTGCTTGCAGAGCTGAAAGCGGGATTTAGTGAATACGGCTACAATACCTTCATATACGAAACGGGCAATCAGGTTGCGCGGGAGCGGGATCATCTTCAATCTCTTGCCGCCCGTCCGCCTGCCGGCATCGTGCTGGAGGGTAGCCGCACAGCGCTTCCCAATCCAAACGCCGATGTTCTGAACACGCTATTTAAGGCGCGCGTTCCGTTGCTGTATCTGCACGGCGCCCATCCGTTGAGCGAGCACACAGTCTGTATCGGCGACGATAATTACGGCGGAGGCTATCAGTTGACCAAGTATCTCCTAGATAAAGGCCATCAAAGGATTGCAGGATTGTTCAAAAGTGATGACGTACAGGGGATCGAACGCTATCGGGGCTATGTGAGCGCGCTGCGGGATGCAGCGTTGTTTCCTCCTGATGAACATGTGCTTTGGTTCGCCACGGAAGATCGTGCTGCTCTGCTTGAGAGCGCCCCCTCCGAGCGAATGTGCGGCTTCATTTCAGGTCGATTGGGAGACTGCACGGCTGTGGTCTGTTATAATGACGAAATCGCTTATGCTCTCATCAAAGCGCTGCTTGCAGAAGGAAAGCGCGTACCGCAGAATGTAGCCGTCGTCAGCTTTGACAACAGCTATTATTGCTCCCTCGGCGCGATTCCGATTACTTCCCTCTCTCATAAACCTCACGCCGTCGGCGATCATGTTTGCGGCGAACTTATGCGTATGATACAGGGAAAGCCTTGCGCGTCAAAGGCTCTGCCATGGACGCTCTTTGAACGAGAAAGCAGTCTCTAAACGCAAAAAGGCCGGAGATCCGGCTTTTTTCAGTAGTCTATTGCATAGTAGAGCAGGTCAATACATGCGTTGGGAAAGGACGTCCTCCGTTAAGGTATCGGTGCTGAAGCTTCTCTCTTCTACATAGATTTTTTTCTGTGAAAGCTCGCCGCCCTCTATCTGCCGTATCAGCTGCGCGACCCGCGGCCCGTGGAGCGGATTACATTCCACGCAAAGATTGATCTTCCCCGCAAGGCACGCTTCCAGCGCCGTATGGACAGCGTCAAAGGAGATCACGATCACGCCCCCCTTTGCTCCATAGGGAATATGCAGCTCGTCCATGACTTCCATCACGCCAAACGCCATATCGTCATTTTCACTGTACACCACGTCTATATCCCGATGCTCTGTCAAATACTTTTTTGCAGCCTCGTAGGCTTTTGCCTGCGTATACTCGCCCGGCAGCTGCGCGGCGATCGTCCAGTTTGGATGCGCTCTCACAGCGGCCTCAAGACCTGCGGTACGACCGATCTGCGCAGAGGCTCCCGCCGTACCCTGTATGTGCAGAATGTTCACAGGCTCTGTATCCAAGCCTTTTTTAATCAACTCCCTAGAAAGCCATTCCATCGCCACATCCGCCTCGCGCCGAAAATCTGAGCCTACCCACGCTGTATACAGGCTTTGATCCTGAACGTCGATCTGCCTGTCTACCAAAATGACGGGTATGCCGCTTACCCGCGCTTCCTCAAGCACGCTCTCCCATCCTGTCTCTGTAATCGGCGCCAGTACGATATAGTCTACGCCCTGTTGGATAAATGTGCGTATAGCCTTGATCTGATTTTCCTGCTTCTGCTTTGCGTTGTCAAATATCAGCTCAAAGCCCTCGCTTTCGCTTAGCGCTTCCTTCATGGACGCAGTATTAGCAACGCGCCAGTTGGATTCCGCGCCCACCTGTGAAAAGCCCACTACGATCAAGTCTGTGTTTTCTTCCGTATCGACCGCCGCATTTCTGCTGCAGCCCATGATGAGCGCCAGCAGGACAAGCAGCAATATTACCGTTATCCGTCGCTTCATGCCGATTCAGCCTCCTTCTTCAAGGGAAATATGAAGCACACCGTCGTGCCGATGTTTTCTTCGCTTTGAATAGACACCCGGCAATCATCGCCGAAAAACAACCGCAGCCGCTTATAGACCGCCGCAAGTCCAAAGCCGATTTTCGGCTCCTTGCTTTCCAGAGAGGTCAGCAGCGCATCCAGCCGTTCCCGCTTCATTCCCGCGCCGGTGTCCTGTACCGTCAGCTCCACTTCTTCACCGATCAGCCTGGAGCAGACCCGAATACTGCCTACGCCCCGTTTAAGCTTGATTCCGTGATACAGCGCGTTCTCCACCAAGGGCTGCAATGTCAGCTTGGGGATGGGACAATCGGCAAGCGCGGGATCCATATCTATATCATAGGTCAAAATATCCCTGTATCGCACCTGCTGGATCTCGAGGTAGCTGCGCACCTGCAATTCCTCCTCCCGCATGGTGATGACATCGTGTCCCTTGCTCAGCGACGTACGGAAAAAGTTGGACAGGCTTGTCACCATCTCCACCGCCTGCTGCTCCTTGCCCATTTCGATAAGCCAAATGATCGTATCAAGCGTATTATACAAAAAATGCGGGTTGATCTGCGCTTGCAGCAGAGAAAGCTCCATAGCGTAGATGCGCATCTGCTCCTGGCTGTTGAGCTTCATGAGCCGGTTAAGCCGCATAGCCATTTTCTCCAGCTCGTTGCTGAGCGTCTGCAGTGTTTCATCCTCGGCCTCGATCGGCTCACGGGCCGTCAGGTCGCCCCGGCCAATGCTCTCAGCACGCTTACACAGAGCGTCAATCGGCTGCGTGATGCTTCGGCTCAGTGTCAGCGAGCGCCGAACCATAACGGCCAGCATGATCGCTACGCCCCCGCCAATGAGCACCACTTCGGCCAGCAGACGCGTATTGAGCGACTGCTGCAAAGCGGCCAGCCATCCCGCCTCATAGTACAAATATGTATACATGTATTGCTGAATCAGCTCCGTCAGAATATAGACGTTGGTATCGAGCTGTTCCATACGCGCATCGTAACCCTCGGTATCCGCAATTTTATAGATACAATCCTTCAAATTCGCGCAAAGATTCAAAACGCTGTTAATGGCCTTGAGACTTTCCTTGCTTTCCGTATTGTCCAGAAGGCTCTGCGCCAAAGCCTGCGCAGTCTCCACCTCCTCCACAGGAAGTCCCTGCGCATAGTCGCTTTGGATCACATAGTAGTACATCTTTAAGTCCACATCCTCCTTGAAGTTTTGATTAAAGCCGGAGGCGCGGACGATGTTGGAGGATATTCTGGAGTATCGAAGGTTATACAAAACGAATAATGTGAGCGTCACCCCTATGATAACGCAGCACATAAGCAGGGCGAAAAGCAAAAGCTTGCGAACCTTTTTTTCAATGGAGCCTGTACTTTTTATTGCGTCAAGGATCATTGCGCCGCATCCTCTCCCGCCCGGTAGTTGCTGGGAGTGCAGCCCTGCGTCTTTTTGAAGATAAAGCTGAAATAGCGCGGGTCGTGATAGCCCACTTCATAGGCAATTTCGCCGGAGCGCTTCCCCGTCTGCCGCAGCAGCTGCTTGGCTAGCTCCATGCGTTTTCCCGTGACGTATTCTACAAATGTAAGCCCCATTTCCTGACTGAATATCCCTGAAAAATAGTTCGCGCTGATATTGATGGCTTTTGCAACGATATTAAGAGAAATATTTTCATCCGTATAATGCTGGTCGATAAAGCGAATAGCACGGTTGAGTATGGTACGATACTGATTGCCGGATACTTTATCCCGCAGCAGGATCGCCCGCTGCAGAATTTCCACCACATAGTGCCGCAGTCTAACATTATCCACCTCCTGCTCCACATCGTCGAGGCAGCTTAACTGGCGCAGAAAATCCTCCTGTGCAAACCCATAGCTCTGAACCTCCAGCGTTGCGTTAAAGCGAATACTGAGCATTACATACTCTCTAAAAATCGGCAACTGGAGTACGCTGCCAAACGCGGTAAGATATTCAACGGCAAAGCTCTCCACTTCCTCCATAAGCCCCGTCTGCAAAAAGCTGCGGATCAGCAGGGAGTCCGTCTTGCTCACATCCAGCTCCGAAAGGCTTGCCGCCGTTGGCACCGCCTGAGGCGTAAGCACCTTGCCTGTTAAAACGTGTTGTTCCGGGAGCAAGTGGCGATAGGCAAGAATATGGCTCGCCTTGGAAAAGCATCCGGGCAGCTCGCTCAAGCGCTGTACAGGCTCGCTCAGAGACACATACCAATTCAGCAAATCGCACGCCGTTGTACACCGCTCTCGAATATTATCCACGCAGCGCTCGCTGATCTCCAAAATATTTTCCTCCGTGCCTTTGACCAGCACCGCATAGGTCATAATGCTGCACCGGAACAGCTGGTATTCCGGATATCGGAGAAAAAAGCCCATCAGCTCCTCCAAAAGAAGATCCAGTTTTTGCGAGTATTCCGAAGCCGCCACCTGAGGCTGAACGACGAACAATACAATATTGTATCTACTGGCATCAATATGGATATCCAGCGTCTTTGCCTGCTCATATATTTCGGAAACAGATAGCGCACCGGAGGTGATCTGTTCAAAAAACCGCCGCTGTGCATATTGTTCGTATTCCTGCGCCTCTATCTGAAACTTCTTGTAATAATTCCTTTGCTCCCGTTCTTCATCTATTTTTTTTCGGACCTCTTCCAGTGTTTTTAGAAGAGATGCTTTTGTAATGGGTTTAAGCAGGTACTGCTCCACGCCGATTCCTATGGCCTCGCGGGCAAATTCAAAATCGCCGTGCCCACTGATAATAATTATCTTGGTTTCCGGCAGTTCCGCGCTGACAAGCTTACTTAGCTGAAGTCCGTCCATAAAAGGCATTTTAATGTCCGTTATCAGCACGTCCGGCTTGATTCTTCGGATCTGGGGCAATGCCATTTCGCCGTCGGTGGCGTCGCCGGCAAATATAAAACCGTATTGCTCCCATGGAATACTCTCCCTCAGTCCTTCCCGAACTACGCTTTCGTCCTCGACCAGAAAGATTTTCAGCATATGTCCACCGCCTTTTAGGCTTTATTGTTTATTGTATCATTTCAGCGAGGGACAGCGGAATGATTTTTCTTCAGAAACAATATGACTATTTTATGATGCAGCACCTCTTTTTGAGCTGGCTCCGTACTCCCTGTGTTCAGTCTGACGCTCGCGCGAGCCGATACTTTTGAATCGCTTTTCTGTACATAAAGACGGCGAATGGTTCAGCCGACCATCCGTATGTCTTCTTTTCATATCCGTAAGCATCAATTCAAGGGCACATCAAGCCGAAATTCTCTAGTATCCATAGGATATGACAAGAATACAAACAAATCGAATAAGCGGCATAGAATCATGGATTAACTCAATGCCGCGCAAAATACTAGATTATTGGACTTCGCAAGAACTATTTGAACGCGAGAAAAATATTTTAATGGAAAATCACTAAAACATGTTGACTTTTACCAAATCAACAACACTGACAAATATCATATAGTATGGTTGTTGTGTACAGAGGTCTATCGCGTCACGATTGCATAAACGCACAAGGGCAAACACTACGAAGGATCGCACCGGACTCGTCGGTCATTGTTTTTTTCTCAAGGCCTCCTCCAAGGTATGATACAAAACTTCGGTATCGATGGGTTTTGTAATATGGCCGTCCATCCCGCATGCAATGGAAGCGGATACATCCTGGGTAAAAGCGTTTGCCGTCATGGCAAAGATCGGAATGGATGCGGCTTGAAAATGACTTCCGCCGCGGATAGCCTTTGTCGCTTCGTATCCGTTCATGATTGGCATTTGAATGTCCATTAGAATCGCAGCATATGTGCCGACGGGCGATGCGTTAAAAAGCTTAACCGCCTCCTCGCCATTGACGGCGCAGTCTACCTGCATATTTACCATCTTCAAAAGCTCGCAGGCGATCTCCCGGTTCAACGCGTTATCCTCTGCCAGAAGCACCTTATTGCCACTGAAATCATAGGTCGTTTCTTGAGTGGTTATCTTTTTGTATTTCCCGCCGGAGAGCAGCATCAGTACATTAAACACTGTGGACTGGAACAGGGGCTTAGTCACGAAGATATTGGCGCCCGCAGCTCTAGCTTCATCCTCGACCTCCGACAAATCATAGGCGGAAACAATCATGATAACGGTATGCAGCGATCAGGAAAAGCGTACATTCCTGCTTCGTAGGCTGTTATTCCTTTCGGAGCCCGAGCTATATCTCCGTTACCCACTGAGCCGGCGCAGCGCACCCTTGACAAACAGCATTCAAATGCTATGCTTTTTTTGTGAGGGCGCCCGGCTTGCTTTACTATTCCCTCTTTCGCCCTCGCAAGCTCTGTTTTGCATTTGAATGCTGTTTGTCAAGGGCGGCGGTGAGGCTTCTGTGCATCTTTCATCTTCTTTCCTTTACTTCTTGACTTTTAATAGTTAGTCTTTCTCGTTTTGTCGTCAGCACGCGAAATTACGCTACCTTTCATCTGTATCAGAATCGTTTTGTAAGAAAAGGGAGAGAGCTTCATACAGGCACTGAGGCTCAATGGGTTTTGCAAGGTGCGCATCCATGCCGGCTTGTTTCGACGCCTGCACATCTTCTTCAAAGGCGTTAGCGGTCATAGCAATAATAGGAACAGTCCTCGCATCTTCACGCTTCAACGCACGAATGGCGCGGGCGGCTTGCAATCCGTCCATAATCGGCATACGGATATCCATTAAAATGGCGTCCCAAGTATTTGACTGTGACTGTTCAAATTTTTTCAGCGCCTCCTTGCCGTTTGTCGCGCTTGTTACCCAGATGCCCTCCTTCTCCAGCAGCCTGCGGGCAATTTCGGTATTCAGCGGGTGATCCTCCACAAGCAGCACCCGATAGCCCCTGAGACTGATCTGGGAGGCGTTCATCGCCCTTGGCGTTTGGGTTTCAGCATCATCTACAATCGGCATATCCAGATGAACGATAAATTCTGTTCCGAGTCCGACCTCACTTTTTGCACAAATTGTACCGTTCATCAGCTCTACTAGGCTTTTGACTATCGAAAGTCCCAGCCCCGTCCCTTGGAATTGCGCCGTAATATTGCCCGCTTCCTGCTCAAAGGGCTCAAACATCTTCTTCTGGAAGTCTGCGCTCATTCCTATTCCATTATCTCGCACGATGAAATCGCAGGCTAGTATGTCGTCGTGACGTTTGTAATTTTGCATTAAAAACTCGACTTTACCGCCTTCCTGCGTAAATTTCACCGCGTTAGTCAGAAGGTTCATGAAAATTTGTTTCAGTCTGACGGGGTCCATTCGTACAGTATAGGCGGTCAGGTTGGATCGAAAAACAAATTCAATGTTTTTGGCCTGACAAAGAGGTTCCACCATGGTGGAAATGCTTTGCTGAAACTCGGCATAGGCGCAGGGAGCCGGATGCATCTGAATTCGGTTTTCAGCGATTTTTTCAAAATCGAGGCAGTCATTGACAAGTCCCATCAGAAGCTTTCCCGAAGAAATAATATTGGAAAGATAGTATCCCATGGTATTGGGATCGAAGCTGCTCGGGTTTGCATTTTCCTTTTGAGCCAATTCCGCCAAACCGATAACCGCATTCATCGGGGTGCGCAGATCGTGGCTCATTCGCGCAAGAAACTCCATTTTCACGCCGTTTGCCTTCTGCACGGCCTGCGCCGCGTCCCGCAGCTCCGACAGGCGTTTTTGTTCCTGAACATAGATGTCCGTAATATCCATGTGCTACAGCTTTGCAAAGAACATGACCTGGATTATTCAACTGCCCGAAGGAT
>CAZNJN010000090.1:0-8100 GCA_964573365.1 uncultured Oscillospiraceae bacterium | reverse complement strand
GCATATGTCGAGGATACCATTGTTCCCGAGATTGAAAAGATCGAGGGCGTCGCAGACGTTTCCGTATCGGGCGGCTCCCGAAAATATGTGCAGGTGCTGCTTGACGAAAGCAAGCTGAATCAATACCACCTCAGCATGCAAAACGTCTCCACCGCCATTGCCGGCGCCGAGTATAACCTGAGCGTCGGCTCGCTAAACCGAGGCGACGTTTCGGTATCCCTTATGGGCAAAGCCGATTATTCCAGTTATATGGATATCGGCGATGTGTCCATTACGCTTTCGAGCGGCGATATTATTCATATCAGCGATGTTGCACTCGTTTCGATGACTGAAAAGGATTCGGGCAGCTACAATCGCACGGACGGCAAAGAGACCATTTCTCTCACCATCTCAAAAAATCAGAGTGCAAATACGGTTGATATCTGCGACGATGTGCTCGAATGTGTTGATAAGATCAACAACAGCAATCGTGGCGTTCAGCTTGAAGTTTTCTACAACAGCGGCGATGAAATTAAGAGCAATCTCAAAGACGTCGCGCTTGCTTTGATAGAAGGCATGCTGATCGCGATGATTGTGCTCTGGCTTTTCCTCGGAGATTGGCGAACCTCGCTCATCATCGGGTTCTCCATGCCGCTCTCCGTATTTACGGCGCTGATGCTGATGTCCGCTTTCAACATGTCGCTCAATATCGTGTCGCTGGGCGGTCTTTTGATCGGCATCGGTATGCTGGTCGATAACTCTATCGTGGTTATCGACAGTTGCTTCCGCGCGCAAAACGAGCTGCGCAGCTTTGAGGACAACGTTATCGAGGGTGCAAACATCGTGACGGGCGCCATCGTCGCCTCCACCTTCACCAGCATCGTCGTCTTTCTGCCGATCGCACTTATGCAGGGCATGGCGGGTCAAATGTTCCACGACATCTGCTATACGATCGTGTTTTCACTCGTCGCCTCGCTCGTAAGCGCTATCACCCTCGTTCCCCTTCTCTTTGTACGCATCAAGCCAAAGGAGAAAACGGATACTTGGGTCGCGCATACCCTCGTTAAGGTGGAAAATGCCTATGCGCTGATGATGAAAAAGCTGCTGCATAAGCGAAAGACGGTCATATTGACGGCAGTCGCCATACTGCTTTCCACCTTCGTGCTGTATTTACAGCTTGATATGGAGCTTATGGCCGATAGCAGCACGGACGCGCTTACTCTCAACATTGAGACAAGAAACGGCTTGAGTCTTGATGCGACAATCGAAATCCTCCAGGAGGTAGAGTCGATTGTGCAGGCGGAGCCTGATGTGAAAAGCTATTCGATCAGCGGCGGAGCCAGCTCTGGTATCAGCGGCATGATGGGCGGCGGCGGTTCCTCCTCGGTAAGCATTACGCTCAAAGAGGATTCGTCAATGACGACCAATGAATTTGTTGAGTACATGCGCGAAAAAACAAAGACGCTGAAAAACTGTCAGGTCAGCGCGCAGGCTTCGCAGAATCTTTCTCTCACCGCCACCGATGTACAGGTCACGCTGCAGGGAAAGAATCTTGATGATCTGAAGGATACGATGAATCAGATCAAGTCCGTTATGAAATCCATGCCCGAATTTGATGCGGTAAGCACCAGCTTGAGCGATGGAAGTCCCCAGGCGGAGATCGTTGTCGATCCCATTCTCGCGGGCGCGGCAGGGCTGACGCCCCGAACGGCATTGCTCTCTGTAAATCAAAAGCTTTCCGGCATCACCGCCATACAATATACAGAAGATAATACCGAGTATGATGTAAAGGTCGAATTTGACAAAGAGCGCTATAAAAACATCAGCGATCTTTATGGACTCATGCTCGATACCCCAAGCGGCGGTCAAGTCGCCTTGATGGATGTTGCGACGATCCAGTATTCCATATCGCCGCAAACGCTTACGCGTCAGGACGGGCAATACATCGTCGCCGTCTATGGTACGCCAAAGGTAGGCTTAAATATCAACAGTCTTACGCAGCAGGTTATGGACAGCGTAAACCAAAGCATCGAGATTCCGGCAGGCGTCACCTTTGCCGAAGGCTCGGACATGCAGACCATGATGGAAGAATTCTCCGCCATAGGTAAGGCGCTTCTCATCGCCGTTTATCTGGTGTTTGTCGTCATGGCGATCCAGTTTGAGTCGCTCCGTTTTTCCGCGATCGTTATGATCAGCGTTCCCTTTGCCTTTACCGGCGCGTTTCTTGCCTTGTTCCTTGCAGGCAGCTCAATCAATCTGGCTTCGCTGCTAGGTATGGTCATGCTTAGCGGTATCGTCGTCAATAATGCGATTGTGCTGATCGATTATACAAATATCCTTCGCCGCACAGAAGGTCTCAATGCTGAGGAAGCTCTGCTTCGCGCGGGCAAAATGCGTTTGCGCCCGATTTGGATGACGACGCTTACAACCGTTTGCGGCTTAATCCCCATGGCTTTTGGTTCGTCTGTTGAGATCATGCGCAGCCTCGGCCTCGCGGTAATCGGCGGTCTGCTCTTTTCCACGCTGCTCACCCTCATTCTTCTGCCGACCTTCTACATTATTTTCGACAAGGATGCAAGGAAGGAACGTAAACTGATGAAGAAGCAGCAAAGAACCGAAAAAAAGCAGCGTCGCGCCAATAAGAGAAATGTAAAACGCTTGACCGATTCCCCTGCAAACGCCGTGGAAAGCAGCGGATCGCAGGATGAAAGCTAATTGCAAGATGCGTCATGATATTCTATAATATGACTAACAAATACGGAGGTTCTTATTATGCATTGTACGAATTGCGGCGCTGAGATGGAAAACGGCGCGTCGATCTGCCCCGCCTGCGGCGCGGATATGTCGCAGACGCCCCTCTCCAGCCCTGAAACCGTTTCTACAGATACCTGCGCCGACACGGCTGCGCAAAGCTCTGCGCAGCCGCTGCCCACCGAGGCTGAGGAGCTTCAAGGCGATCCTTTGATTGGCTGGTCGGATAAGCTTGACGATCCTGCCATACAAAAGATGGCGCTGCGGCAGAAAAAGAGCGCCCGCATGTTCGGCATCATTTTTGGCATCATCTTTCCCGTTGGTTTTATCGTCGCCGGTTTTTTAATCAAGACGATCCCCTTGAAGCTGGCCGTTATTATTGGCTTTGGTCTTGGCCTTCTTATGGTCGCTATCTCCTACATTCGGCTTTATTCGCTCAATAAACCGATTTGGGAGGGCACTGTTGCCGACAAAACCAGCGTAGAGCACTACGACAAAAAGAACAAGGACAAGGCTCGCGTCGATTACACCGTTGTTTTTCGTGGCAACGGCGGCGGAAAAAAGAAGCTACATGCAAAGAATGACAGTTCCGTATATGAATACTATAACGTTGGCGACAAGGTACGCTTTTATCCCGTATTCGGCACCTTTGAAAAACGGGATAAATCGCACGACGAGTTTATTTTCTGCAACGTCTGCTCCAGCAAAAACCCCATAACCAACCGCAAATGCGAGCGCTGCAAGAGTCCCTTGTTTAAGTAAAGCCTTTAATAGATGAAATACCGTACCGTTTATGGATCGTGTGATACTGCATTGTGATTGTAATTCTTACTTTGCCTCTGTCGAAAGCATTGACCGTCCGGAGCTGAAGCAGGTTCCGATGGCGGTCTGCGGCGATCCAGAAAAGCGGCACGGTATTATTTTAGCACGAAACGAGCTTGCCAAAAAGTTTGGTGTGCACACGCCGGAGCCGATTTGGCAGGCGCTCAGAAAATGTCCGGAGCTCGTGCTCATTACGCCGCATCATCACAAATATGAAGAATACTGCAAAAAGATCAATCAAATCTACGAACAGTACACCGATCAGGTAGAGCCCTGCAGCATCGATGAAAGCTATCTGGACGTCACCGGCAGCCAGCATTTATTTGGGGACGGAAAAACGATCGCGGACACGCTGCGCAAGCGTATTCGTGAAGAAATCGGATTAAGCATTTCTGTCGGGGTTTCTTTTAACAAGACCTTTGCAAAACTCGGTTCCGATTACAAAAAGCCCGATGCGACCACAGTTATCTCAAAAGAAAATTTTCAGGAAATACTCTGGCCGCTTGCAGCGGGCGATATGCTCATGGTCGGTCAATCCGCCGCAAAGCTGCTTTCCCGTTACGGTATCCATACGATCGGCGACATCGCCAAGTCGGATAAAAAACAGCTAACAGCCATGCTCGGAAAAAGTGGGAACATGCTTTGGGACTGCGCCAACGGGCTGGATCTTTCTCCTGTCAAGCATGTGGGCGAACGCGATCCGGTCAAAAGCATCAGCAATAACATCACCTTTAGCCGTGATTTGATTGGACAAAAGGATATTCATAACGGTCTGCTGCTGATTTGTGATCAGGTAGGCACGCGTCTTCGCAGGCAAAAGCTGTACTGCGGCGTTGTGCATATCCAGATCAAGGATCCAAATCTTAAAATCATTAACAGGCAGCGAAAGCTTCGTTCTCCCACCAATATCACCGCCGATATTCTCTTTTGCGCGCAAACGCTGCTAAATGAAAACTGGAGCAGCGCCGCACCGATCCGTATGCTCAGCGTAGGCGTTTCTGATCTCTCGCTTGACTGTGGTATGCAGATGGATTTCTTTGAGGATACCGAAAAAAAACGCCGAGCACAAAAGCTCGACGCCACACTTGATAATATCCGCTCCCGCTTTGGCAAGGACGCCCTTGTTTACGGAAGCGTACTCGATAGCGATCTAAAACGCTAGCCCTACCTTTGAAACTGCAACGAATCCTTATAGCCCATTTTTTTTAGGCGAAAGCTCCTTGCCGCTACCCCTATGATGGATGCGAGATTTCGTCCGGGGCTTACGGGCAGTAAGGTTGCCGGAACATGCACGCCCAATATGGAATCCGTATGATCCTGAGCGCCGGTGCGGTTGTAGGCGGTGTGCTCGTCCCAAAGCTCCAGATCCATGATCATGTCTATGCCTTTTTCCGGCTGAACCGCGCCTACACCGTATAAAAAACGTATATCCATGATACCGATGCCGCGAATCTCAATCAAATTTCGCGTTGCATCCGGCGCGCTGCCCACCAACGTTTCCGCTATTTTTTTGATTTGCACAACGTCGTCCGCCACCAGCGTATGCCCGTTTTTGATCATTTCCAGCGCGGTCTCGCTCTTTCCTATTCCGCTTGGACCGCGAAGCAGGGTTCCGACGCCAAATACATCCAAAAGCACACCATGTACCAGAACCCGCGGCGCAAGCTTATTTTGCAGGTATAGGGTGATACGGTTCTGTATTTCTCCGGTGGGCAATTCCGAACAAAACACGGGAACATTATACGTTATTGCAGCATCCAGAAAAAGTCGCGGCGGCTGTTTCCCTCTGGCACAGACGACGCAAGGGATTCCGGCGGACATAAAACGCTCGGCACAGGACGCAAGTCTGTTCTCTGAAAGATCGTATAGGTATCCGATCTCTGCATTTCCGACCAACTGCACGCGCCGTTCGGCAAAAGACTCATAATACCCTGTAAATTGCAAGCCCGGACGGTTGATTTCCGCGCTTGTAAAGACAATGCAGCCATGTCCCGGTGTAAGGGCTTGTATGCCTAGGTCAGCCGCAAGCTCCTGCACGCCGATCGAAATATCGCTCATAGTTTTCTCCCAAGCTGTTCGTCAAGAAGCTTATTGATGAGCCAAGCTACGCCGCAGTCCGCGCATGTCGGCGTAACAATGTCAGCCATGGCTAAAATTTCTTCCTTCGCATCGCCGACAGCCGCGCCGATCCCCGCCCAAGCAATCATTTCAGCATCCAAAGTATTGTCGCCGATCGCTACCACATCTTCTCTTTTGATCCCCAAATGCTCCGCAAGCTTTTCAAGTCCCGTTCCTTTATCAACGCCCAGACGGTTAAATTCTATAAACCCGGGACTGGAGCCGGATACCTTCAGTCTACCTTGAAAGTGCTTTTGCATCTGCGGGATCAACGACTCCGCTTTATCCGGTTCCGCGATCCACAGTACCTTCGGTACATTTTTCCATTCCATTTCCCGTATACGCGGCTCAATGCGTACCGGTAGACCGAGGCGCTCAATATAGCGCCTCGTATAGATATCATCCGCCGCAGAAACGATGCAGTCGCCCTGGTAGATTTGAGAATGCACGCCAAGCTCATCTGAAAGCGCGAGCGCCTCTTGCAAAAGCGCGTTATCAACCGCAGTAGTCATAAGCGGTTCTCCGCTTTTTCCATCGACGATAATCGCGCCGCCATAGCAGATCACATAGGCGTCAAGGTGCAGCGCGCGAATAATCGAGGAAGCACCCCTATGCCCACGGCCTGTCGCCAAAGTCACATAAACGCCCTCATCGATCGCGCGTCGGATCGCATGATAGTTTTCCGAAGCAACGCTGCTCGGCGTATCTGTGAGCGTATTATCAATATCAGTCGCAAATAATTTCATCATGCGTCTATTTTAGCATGAATGAAAATGATTGTATACAGCCTCCGCCGCTTTTTTGTTCATGCCCGGAACCGCGCAAAGCGCTTCCACCGTCGCTTCTTTGATCGCCTCCATGCTGATGAACGCGTCAAAAATCGCCCGCCGTCTTTTTTCTCCGATCCCTTCGATCTGCGAAAGCTCGGAATAAAGCGTAGATTTTTCTCGCAAGCTGCGGTGATAGGTGATCGCGAAGCGATGCGCCTCGTCACGAATGCGCTCAAGCATATGCAGCGCGCCGTCGTGGGCGTCAAGACTGATCTGTGTTCCGTTCGCAAGAATAATGGTTTCATGCTCCTCGGCCAAGCCGATCGCCGGAATATCCAAGCCAAAGGACTCCAGCACTGCCAGCGCTACGTTTAGCTGTCCTAAGCCGCCGTCAACCACGAGCAGATCCGGCAGAGACAGCCATTTTTCCTCCTGCTGCTGCGCATGGGAAAAGCGTCTTGTCAGCATTTCGCGCATGGCAAGATAGTCGTCGCCGTTTACATCCGTCTTAATGCGAAAGCGCCGGTACTCCTTTTTATCCGGCTTGCCATCCGTAAACACCACCATCGCTCCGACCGTATCTCTCCCTTGAAAATGAGAATTATCAAAGCACTCCATGCGCACCGGCAGCACCTCAAGTCCGATCACCTGACACAGCCGCACAAGCGCGCCCTCTCCCCGTTCCCAAGCTCGGTGCTCAATCTCCCGTTCTTTATGGATAGCGTCCAAACCGTTTTTGTGTGCCAGCTCTGCCTGCGCCCGTTTTTCGCCGCGTTGGGGGCAAAGCAGCTCAACCTTCGCGCCGCGCTGCTCCCGAAGCCACTGGGCGATCGTTTCCGCTTCGTCGGGCATATCGTAAACGACGATCTCCCGCGGAATGGCGCTCGTCTCTGCGTAATACTGCTTCAAAAAGCTCGCCATCACCTCCGACGGCGCCTCGTCCGTACACTGCATCTCCATCTGCGCCGAACCGATCACCTTGCCGCCTCGTACAAAAAGCGCGAAAACAAGCGCGTCCAAATCATCCCGCGCGAATGCGAATACATCTCTTTCAATATTGTTTGTTGAAATGGCGCGCTGCTTTTCACCCAGGCTTTCAATGGCGCGAATGCGGTCGCGAATCTGCGCCGCCCTTTCAAACTCCATATTTTCCGACGCCTGAATCATCTGCTGCGTCATCGCGTCAGTTATCGGCTTGGTATGCCCTTCAAGAAAGGCGCAGACGTTTTTCAAAAGCGTATGATATTCTTCCCGGCTCACCTTTCCGGAACACGGCGCGCAGCATTTTCCCAAATGGTACATCAAGCAGGGACGCTCCCGCCTGTCGATCGCCTTTTGGATATCCTTTTTGCAATGCCGCACCGGGAAAAGATCGCGTATGGCCGTCAGCGCGTCGCGCAGCGTGATCGCGCTGAGATAAGGACCGAAATAGCGCGCGCCGTCCTTCTTTACGCGCCGCACCACCTCAAAGCGCGGAAAGGGCTTTTTCATGTCAAGACGCACATACGGAAAATGCTTGTCATCCTTGAGCATGATGTTGTAGCGCGGTTTGTTTTCTTTGATCAGATTGCTTTCCAGCGTCAGCGCTTCCATCTCATTGGAAGTGATGATATAGCTGAAATCCGCGATGTGGGACACCATAGCGGCGACCTTGGGATTC
>CAZNJN010000089.1:0-8205 GCA_964573365.1 uncultured Oscillospiraceae bacterium | reverse complement strand
ACAGACGAGCATGAAACTTAATTACAAGCGTACATTTCTTGTTGGATTGGCTTTCTTTTCCATATGTGCCTTTTGGCAGATGTACGATACCATTATCCCCCTGATTCTGCGCGATACCTACCAGGTCAAGGATGGTCCCTCCGGCATTATCATGGCGCTGGATAACATACTTGCGCTGTTCCTTCTCCCCGTATTTGGCGCCATCAGCGACAAAAAGGGCGTGCGTATTCCCTTTATCATTCGCGGCACGATCATCGCGGTAATCCTGATGATGATTCTCCCGCTTGCCGCCAACGGCTTTGCCGCCGGTACGCTCCATATCGGTTTTCCCCTGTTTATCGGTATATTGGGACTTCTGCTTATCGCGATGGGCACTTACCGCTCGCCTGCCGTGGCGCTGATGGCGGATGTGACGCCAAAGCCGCTGCGCAGTCAAGGCAACGCCATCATTAACCTCATGGGAGCCTTTGGCGGACTTTATACCTTAATCATGATCAAAGTTGTCGTGCATTCCGCAGAGAACGGACATACCGATTATCTTTATCTTTTCCTTTCCGTAGCTGTCCTGATGCTCATTTCTCTCGCCATTCTCATTTGTACCATCCATGAAAAAAAGCTCGTTCAAGAAATGAAGGATATCAATTACGGCGTGTCGGAGCAGGAGGATCAGTCAAAGACCGTAGAAGTGGACGGCAAGGAAAAGCTGCCTGCGGACGTGCGGCGCAGTCTGCTTATGATTCTTGGCTGCATCGTGCTTTGGTTTATGGGCTATAACGCGATCACGACAGCCTTTAGCAAGTATGCAACCACTCTTTGGAACGGCGGATTGCAGCACGCCTCTACCTGCCTGATGGTGGCGACCGTTGGCGCTGTGCTCTCCTATGTCCCCGTGGGTATCATTTCCGCAAGGTTGGGGCGAAAAAAAGTGATCGTACTTGGTCTTTGCGTTTGCACCCTCGCATTTATCTGCGGCTCGATTTGGGGTGGAAGCTTCACGCCGGCGCTCTATCTTGTCTTCGTTTGCATCGGCTTTGCGCAGGCCGCCGTCACCGTCAATACCTTCCCGATGGTCTGGGAAATCAGCCGCATGGGAAATGTGGGAAAATACACGGGGTATTACTATACCTGCTCCATGGCGGCGCAGACGATAACGCCCATCGTTTCCGGTTATCTGCTGCAATGGTTTGGCTATCGCATCCTGTTCCCCTACGGGGCGCTGATGGTCTGTGCGGCGATCGTGCCGATTTGCCTAGCCAAGCATGGCGATACAAGGCCGCAGCCTAAGAAAAATAAGCTGGAAGCCTTTGATACGGGTGACGATTGATACGTTTTCTCAATCAGCATTCAAAGCAGCATCAAAAAAGGATCTTTACAGATCCTTTTTTGCGTTTCATATGCAAATATTTTGTACCGTATACAGCTAGCCGATGATCTTTCTCGCCAGATCCGGCATATTCGTAATAACGGCATTGATATCTTGATCAGCCAGTTCCTTGATGGAGTCCGGGTCGTTGACCGTCCACGCGTTGATGGCAATGTTTGCCCGGCGGCAGCCCTCAAGCAGTCCCGGACATTCCGTAACGTTGCGATAATATGGATGAATTGCCTGCGCATTACAGTAATTCGCATATGCCCAAGGATCAAGCAGCGGCTGCATATAGAGAAGTCCTGTGCTCACATTTTCGTCAATCGTCTGCAGCTCGCGCAGCACATAATGATTAAAAGAAGAGTAGTGGACGCGGCCTTGCATACCCATTTCGCGCTCCATTTCAAGCACCTTCTCCCAGATGCCCCAATAAATCACCACATCGCACTTGATCTCTACGTTCACCGTCAGATTCGTATTGCGAATATAGCCGTAAACTTCTTTCAATGTCGGTATTCTTGTGCCGCGGTACTGCTCAAACCCATTGGAGAAGTCGAGATTTTTTAGTTCCTGACAGGTCATATCCACGACACGACCCGAGCCGTTGCTTGTCCGCTCGACTGTCTCGTCATGGATGACCATAAGCTTGCCGTCTTTACTCTCATGCACATCCAGCTCGATCCCGTCGGCACCCATTTCCACAGCCAGCTTAAAGGCTGCCATGGTATTTTCCGGCGCATACGCGCTCGCACCTCTGTGCGCCCATACCTTGGTCATGTTGCATCCTCCCGAAATCCAGTAAAAATGTCGAATTTTAGGTGATAAGTATACCATACAAGCGTCCAATAGGCAAGCGCGGCGCATATGCCTTCCCGCTCTACGCGCGGAGCATCTTGAGAAAAAATGCCGCAGCCGCACCGGAAAGGGCGCCGATGCCCAGATCACCCAAAAGAGCCGGCGAAAAAGAAAATTCTTCGGAAAGAATTGAAAAGAATACGATCGCCAACCCCGCATAGCTTATACCCGAAACCACTCCTATCACAAGCGCGCGTCCTTTATACCGCAAAACGGCAAGTGTAGACGCGCAAAGTGCCGAAAGCACCTTGATGATAATTGTCGCCATGCGGGTGTTTTGCATTTGCAGCCAGCCCTTATCCAAGGTAAATGAGAAGATCAGCAGCAAAACAATACTGAGCAGTACGCCTATTAACGCAGCTTTTGCTAGGACTAGCAGCATAGGTTCGTTTTTTTTCGGATCGGCTCGCATCATTTTTCCTCCACGCAATGGAATACTACAAACTATGCGCTTCCATGCCGGATCATGCAAAAAAAGAACACGGTCGCCCGTGCTCTTTGATTGAATACAATGCTTACTCTTTGGTTTCTTTAACTTCCTCGTCCATGGTGTTTTCAACGGCAACATTTTCCACATTCGCAATCGCGCCGCGTGTGAAAACCAGACGAACCTTATCGGGACCGACCATAATGGTGATGACGTCGTCCTTAACGGCGCTCACGGTACCATAGATACCGCCGATTGTGCGAACGCGGTCGCCAACCTTGATTGCAGCAAGCATCTCTTTGACCTTTTTATCACGTCTGCGCTGAGGAATAATCATAATCGCGAACATCGCGATCAGTAAAATGATTAAGAGTCCGCCGCCGCTGAAGAAACTGCTGATACCCGAGGTAACACTTGTGCTCATGTATTAAACCGTCCTTTTCTATTCTTTCCTATGGGAATTACGGTACAGTCCGCAGCGCCCATACATTTACAACTAACATAATATCCAAAAAACCATAGCTCGTCAAGGCGGGATCAAAAGATTCACTTGCTTCGTTTTGCGCAGTAGATCTTTTCCATTCTTACCGGCTGGTATGACTCCTTTGCCTTGCGAAGTCCCGGATCTCCCATGTCCTCCTCCCGGTTCGCATAGCGTGCATCCGCAAAGGCATGAAAGAGAAATTCACGGTTTATCAAGGGGAACAGTCCCCTTACGTCAATCGCCTTTTCAAAGTGGATCAGCGCCGTATCCCTGTTGATTCGTCCGCCGATCGAAAAGGCCTGGAGCACTCCGTTTTCTTTGATGCCTCCGGCGACCAGCTCCAGCTTGTCCATGTTGGAGAGCGCAAGCAAAATCGCTTTTTTTTCATCCAGCAGACCCGCCTCGCCGTCCTTACCCTCGCTCCACTGCGCAAGCACGCGCATACATTCGTCCTTCATAGAGGCGTCGATATTGACATATTCAAAGCTATGCTCCGCCGTATACGCGTTGATATGGTTGCGTTTCCCGTGGAAGGCCTTACCCTTAAGCTCAATAAGCTCCTGAATCGAATAGACATACTCTGCGTCGTTACGGTTTTCACATACGGCATAACCGTTATCGCGAAAATAGGGTAGCGTTTGCTCCGGTATCACGCAAAAACGTGCTTCACGCCCGCACAGTCTGCAATCCTCCTCGGCTCTTTGCAAAATGCGCGCATAGTTTTCCGGCCGCAGCGTAAGCGGCCCAACCGACATGTCGCCGTTTTCCTGAGCAACAAGGATATAAAGCGCATCGTCCTCCTCCGCAATGCGTATGCGGTTTTCAGAGCCCCACAAAAATAGTGTTGAAAACTGCAGCCCCGCCGCTTGAATGTTCCAATAGTTGAGATAGCGTTCAATCCGAGCCTTGTCCTCTAAGGCGACGGAATGGTACTTTAGTTTTTCTTCCATGTTGGCACTATAACAGTTTCTCAATAACAAAGCAATCCCGGAATCGGGATTGCTTTGTGAAAACTGTGCAAAATCATTTGATCTCGTAGGTGACAGCGATCTGTGCGCTGGTCGTTACCTCACCGGTGGATATGCCGTTTGCGTCGCCCACATTCATACCCTTAGCGGAGTCCGTCGCCGGTATTTCATACAGCACCGGCTGTCCCTGCGACTGCTCCTCTATCGTGAGAATCCCGACAAGCTCCCTTTCCGCTGCCGCCGCGATTGCCGAAGCTTTCCCCTGCGCATCCTCCACCGCCGCCGCAAGCGCCTTTTCATAGGCTCTGTCGGTGTCGGTAGCCGAAAAGCTTAGTCCGTCGTAATTCGTCACGCCTGCAGCCAGCGCATCCGCTATGATGGAGCCTATATTCTCTACGTCGCGGATCGTGAGCTCTATGCGACTGCTGGCTTCATAGCCGGTGAGCACCGGCTCGCTTTTGCCGTAGTCATACTGCTCATACAGGCTAAGTCCGGCGGTCTTCATATCTTTTTCGCTAATGCCGTCGCTAAGCATCGTCTCAATGACAAGCTTTACGATCTCCTCGTTCTTCGCCTGCGCCGCCGTTGCTTCTTTTTCCTTTGTCGTGATATTGAAGCTGATCGTAGCGGAATCGGGTACGGTTTTCACCTCGCCGCTTCCGTTTACGACGATGGTGCATTTCTGTACCTCCGGCGCTTCGTTGTAGACGACGTCCCGAATGGCCGCCGAGGACTGCACGCCCTGCGCGATCTGTTCTTCGGATTTACAGCCGCTTGTGCCAAGGAGCATGGCTAGCGCGCAAATAACAAGCAGCGTTTTACTGATTCTCATGTTTTTCGTCCTCTTGATTGTTTTGCTTTATGTCCTGCGCGTTGTTGATCTGCTCGGCGGGCATGGGCACAGCTCCGTTTTTCTTGATGAGTCGCTGCTCCTCGCGCCACGCGCGGCGCTGCCAGGCCACAAAGCCCTCAGGCATACCGTTTTTAACGTCGTTTCTGATCCTTCTTCTACGCAGCCAAAGCACGAGCAGCACGATCGCCGCGATGGGAAGCAGGACGGGGAGAGCGCTCAAAAGCACTACCGCAAAATCCTCAAGGAAATTGCCTACCGCGCTCAAGGTCTCGCTGAAGCCGTCGCTCACACGCTGACCAAAGGGTGTCTTGGCGGCAGGGCCTATTTTCATGCCCTCTTCGTACAGGCTGACGTTCACCGTAGCATACTGAATCAAGCCGTCATATTTGCGCAGGTTTGTCGTTAGCTCCTCGATCTCTACCGTCACGCGGGCAATCTCCTGCTCAAGCTCGATAATATCGGACAGATTATTTGTCTTAACCAGAATGTTCTGCAAGCGTTCCAAAGTGGTGCGACTAACTTTAAGACGCGTTTCAATATCGAAATAGCTGTCGGTCACGTCTTCGGAATCCTCGTTTTGTGAAAGAAGCGTACCATAGGTGGAGGCCGTATTCATGAACGCATCCACCTTGTCAACCGGTATGCGCAGCATAAAGTTCGCACTGCGTCCGCTGTCGCCCGCGACCTCCGGTTTTGTTCCATATATATACGAGTTCTGGACATAGCCGCCCGCGCTGTGTGTGTCTTTTTCGATCAGCGCGACATGCTCCTCAAAGCGGTCGGTGCGCAGCTCTATAGCGAGCGTGCGGATAATTTTTCGTCCGCCGTAGTTATTTTCGTTGACCTCTGCGGCGCTCTTTTCTTCACTATAGCTATTGACCGCGCCGCCTGCCGCATCGTAGGCCACGGTGCTATCATAGCTCTCCGCTTCCTCCGTCATCGCCATAGGCGCAGCCGCCGCCGGTTCAGAAGAATAAGAAGCATCCGGCGTCGTCGCTTTGCGGGCGCAGCCCATCGTGAGCAGCATAAGCAGCGCAAGCAACGCTGCAAGCCATTTGTTTTTCATCTTCGTATACCTCCATTCCGTTCTATCAACAAAACGAGTGAGATGGAAAAAAGTTGCATCAGTTTTGCATGACATCCAAATAGGCCGCGCCGATCGTTCCGGCTCCATTGCCAAGCGTGGCGCGAATCACCTGCGGTACGCCGTTATGTATGCTGCCAAACACAAATTTCGGCAGTCGCTCGTTGAGCCTGTCAAGCAGATTGGCGCCCTCGTTGCTTACGCCTCCGCCAATGAGAACGATCTCCGGTCTAAACACGCTTATGCAGCCGCCAATGCCCGCCGCGACGTATGAAATATACTGCTCGACGACCTCGTGCGCCGCCTTGTCGCCTTCGCGCTCCGCGTCAAAGGCGGTACAGCCGTTAATGACGTTTTTCTCCTTTGCAATACGATTTAAGATGGACTGCGGATTTTTCTCCATTGCCGCCTTGGTCTGACGAATCAAGCCGGTAACGGACGCATAAGCTTCAAAACAGCCGTTGATGCCGCAGGTGCAGGGCTCGCCCTGAAAAACCAAAGGAATATGCCCAAGCTCCGCGCCTAGGCCGTCCGAACCCGAGTAGATTTTTCGATCGATGATGATGCCGCTACCTACGCCTGTACCTAGCGTAAAAAGCAAAACATTGTTGTACTTTTGCGCCGCGCCCGCAAGCAGCTCACCCGCAGCCGCGCAATCAGCGTCGTTTCCGACGATTACAGGCGCACTCATGTATTTTTGTAGCTCATCACGGAGCGGCACATTATACCAGTTTAAGTTGCCCGCCCGTAGCACGCGGCCTGTTCTGCGTTCCGATGAGCCGGGCGTTCCGATACCCACACAGGGCGCGTCCTTGATGGTAACCTTTGCCTTTTCCGCCGCCTCAAGAGCGGCTGCCGCAATGGATTCCACTACGACTTCAAAAGGACGCTCCGGGTCTGTCGGACGGGTTGCGTAGGCTACGATCTGGTAATTTTCATCCACAATTCCAGCCTTGATGGTTGTACCTCCAAGGTCTATACCGATACGGTGCTTCATGTTACCTCCAACAATTATCGAAAATACATCTGTAATATACCTGTTGATTATAGCATATTGACCGCCGCTTGTGCGCGTTCTATACTAAGTTAGATGAACTTTTTGTAATTTTTTGATAAGGGGAACTATATGCAATCGCTTCTTTGGGTCATTCTGGTTACTGCCGCAGCCGGCATTGGCGGAACCGGCCTTGGCGGTCTCGTAGGCGCTTTGTGCCGGCGGGATTCCGACAAGGCCATCAGCCTTCTTCTAAGCTTTGCGGGCGGTGTCATGCTTTCCGTCGTCTGTTTTGACCTTGTGGAAAGCGCGCTCTACTGTGCTGATCCAAATACAGCGGCGCCAATCCCCGTCATCATAGGAATCTTGATCGGCTACGGCATCATCGCACTGCTCAATTTCATAATCGACAAGCAGACCAATCATGAAGTGCCGCACATTACCCGCAATCATCCGAAAACACACGACGCGCCCGACGAGCTGATCCATGCCGATCACTATAAATCGCACAAGGACAGAAAGTCTAATTTGTTTATCGCCGGCGTGATCATGGCTTTCGCCATTGCGCTGCATAATCTTCCCGAGGGTATGGCGATCGGCACGGCATACGCTTCTGGCGACCCCGGCTCCTTATGGTCCGGCAGCGCCTTTCTGCTTGCTCTGGTGCTCGGTTTTCATAACATTCCCGAGGGTATGGCGGTTTCCGTACCGCTCATCGCGGGCGGAATGCGCCGTTCAAAAGCAATCTTCGTTACGGCACTAAGCGGCGCGCCCACCGTTCTTGGCGCAATTCTCGGATACTATCTGGGTACGCTCGGGCCGATCTGGCTCACGCTCTCGTTAAGCTTTGCAAGCGGCGCCATGCTTTACGTCGTCTTTGGCGAATTGCTGCCCGAGGCTATATTGATGTGTAAATCCAAGCTGCCGGCTTTCGCTGTGCTTATTGGGCTTCTTGCGGGTATACTGATCATCTTTTATTAAGTTCAAGCACCGCCGTTTTCAGTCTTTTCAGCGCGGCGCGCAAGGGCTCTGCCGGGCAGGCAACGTTGACGCGAATATAGTCCTCCCCGCCCGTACCGAAAAACGTACCGTCCGTGATCTCCATACCGGCGCGCCTCATCAGCGCGTCTTTTTCTTTCGCGCTGAGCTTCAGCTCTCGCAAATCAACCCAGCA
>CAZNJN010000088.1:0-8240 GCA_964573365.1 uncultured Oscillospiraceae bacterium | reverse complement strand
CATCCTAGGCTATGACGCAGCGTGAGAGTCAATAGGAAAAATAAAAAAATTTGAAAATACCGTTATCAAAGCGATAACGGCATCTGCCATTCAGCCAAGCTATACTATTTTTGCCCGTAATAGGCGTCTTTTCCGTGCTTGCGCAGATAATGCTTGTCAAGTAAGGCCGAAGCAAGCCTTGCGTTCGGGTTCATTTGCAGCGTATGCCATGCCATCAATGCAACCTCTTCCAACACGACCGCGTGATAAACGGCGGCCTCTGCATCCTTCCCCCAGGTGAAAGGGCCGTGTCCGCTTACAAGCGCCGCGGGCAGACTCAGCGGATCCTTGCCCTGCATAGCCTCCGCGATCACAAGTCCGGTAGCGTATTCATAGTCGTCCATGATTTCCGCATTCGTCAAGGGACGCGTAACGGGGACGTCCCCGTAGAAATAATCCGCGTGCGTAGTGCCAAGCGCGGGTATAGGGCGATCCATCTGCGCGAAGATCGTCGCGTAGCGCGAATGCGTGTGTACGATGCCGCCGATCTCGGGAAACGCACGATACAGCGCGATATGCGTGGGCGTATCGGAGGAGGGATTGAGGCTGCCCTCAACGACCTTTCCGCTTTTTACATCGAGACAGACAAGCTGCTCCGCCCCCAGCTTCTCATAGGCGACGCCGGAGGGCTTAATCACCATAATGCCGCTTGCGCGGTCAAGTCCGCTGACGTTTCCCCAGGTAAAGGTGACCAGCGCATGTCTTGGCAGATCAAGATTTGCTTCGAGTACCTGCCGCTTTAGTGCTTCAAGCATTTTTCTTCTCCTTCATCAACAAGCCTTTATTGGAGTGCGCGTAGGGCGGCTTTTTCGATTTCAAGACCGTTTGTGTAGCGCCGCATAAATGTATCAAAGCCGTCTACCTCTGCTTTAACTGGCGCGATCGTGCTGCTCTTTGCCTGCGCAAAGATACGATTTCCCAAATACGCGGCGAGTGACTCTCCGTTTTGTTTTTCCATAAGATAGGCGGCAAGCACCGCCATGCCCCAGGGACCGCCTTCGCCCGCCGTTTCCATGACGGTCACGGGCGTCTTGAGGGCGGCAGCCATAATGCGCTGACCGACGCCCCCGACCTTAAAAAAGCCGCCGTGTCCGGTCATGTTGTCAAGAGCCACGTTTTCCTTGCGCGAGAGAATATCCATGCCGCTGCGCAGCGCGCCAAGCGCCGTGCAAAGATGTACGCGCATGAAGTTTGCAAGCGTAAACGCGCTATCGCTCTTGCGTACAAATAAAGGACGCCCTTCGCTAAAGCCGGTCACATGCTCGCCGGAAAAATAGTTGTAGGCAAGCAGTCCGCCGCAGTCCGCGTCGCCCTCAAGCGCTTGATGATAGAGCGTAGTATAGAGCGTATCCATGTCAGGCTCCGTACCGAAAGCGGCCAGCGCTTCACGGAAAAGGCGTACCCATGCGTCCAGATCGCTTGAGCAGTTGTTGCAGTGTACCATGGCGACAGGGTCGCCGGCGGGCGTCGTCACCATATCCACCTCGGGATAATAGCTTGAAAGGGGAGACTCAAGCACCGCCATCGCAAAGACGCTGGTTCCCGCGCTGACGTTTCCGGTGCGTACCTTTACGCTGTTTGTGGCGCACATGCCGGTTCCCGCGTCGCCTTCAGGCGGGCAGAAGGGGATGCCGCTTTGCAGCGTACCGCTCACATCAAGGAGTCTCGCGCCCTTTTCGCTCAGCTTTCCCGCGTTTTCGCCCGCGCAAAGCACCTTGGGCAAAATGGAGAGGAGCTTCCAAGGGAAGTTCTTTTCTTTTATAAGCTCGTCAAACTGCAGCGCTATGCGCGCGCTATAGTCCATCACGTCGCTGTCGATGGGGAACATGCCGGAGCAGTCGCCGATTCCAAGCACCCTTTCTCCTGTGAGCTGCCAATGGATGTAGCCTGAGAGGGTGGTGAGATAATCGATTTGCCGTACATGCTCCTCGCCGCTTAGGATGGATTGATACAGATGCGCGATGCTCCAGCGCTGGGGGATATTGAACGAAAACACCTCCGAGAGCTTTGCCGCGGCTTCGCCCGTCATGGTATTGCGCCAGGTGCGAAAAGGCGCGAGCAGCTCGCCGTTTTTGTCAAAAGCCATGTAGCCGTGCATCATGGCGGAAACGCCCATAGCGCGAACACGCACAAGCGGGACACTGTATTTTTCCTGTACATTGGCAGCTAGAGAAGCATAACAGGCGCGAAGCCCCGACCATATGCCCTCAAGAGAGTATGTCCAAACGCCGTTTTCCAGACGGTTCTCCCAGGCGTGCGCGCCCGAAGCGAGCGTAAAGCCGGAATGATCGATCAGCACGGCCTTAATGCGCGTAGAACCGAGCTCGATGCCCAGATACGCTTTGCCTTCTGCGATCAACTGTTTTGTTTTGTTCCTATCGATTGCCATGATTGTATCCTCCATGATATATTCAAGCCTTTACCGGCTGCTGTCCTTTTCGCTGAGCGTCCAGCACAGCGTTTGTGTCTGGACGCCTTCGCCATTGATAAGCTTGATCAGCTTTTCCGCCGCGATCCCGCCGATACTCTGCTCCCCGTAGGAAAGCGAGGTGATTCGCACCGGTGAAAGCTCGCTCAAGCTGCTATCGTCGAAGCTGACAACGGAAATATCGTCCGGCACTCGCTTTTTTTCGCTTTGCAGCATGGAAATGAGTCGAAAGGCAATTTCGTCATTATAGCATACGACGGCGCTACAGCCCTTCAAGGCGCTAAGGAGAGCGGGTGAAACGATGCTGTCACGGTTTTCTGTTTCATACCAGAAAACCGGGCTTGCCGGATCGATTCTTCCGGCGTCGCGCAGCGCCGAAATGTAGCCCGCATAGCGCTGATGCCCTTGTATATCGTCGCTTTTGAATATCCCCGCGATCCGCTGATGCCCCTTTTGCAGCAGATACGTTGTAAGGCGGTAGCCGCCGCCCTCGTTGTCCGCGCAGACGGCGACCGTGTTTTCAAGCGCGGTATAATATCCGTTGAAAAAGACAATAGGAATGTGCTTTTCGCTGAATTTTCGATAAAGATCAAGGTTGGGGTTGGGCAGGGCGGTCTTTGTACCCTCGACAAGGATGCCGTCAATGGGCTTGGAAAGCAAATCGGTCAAGATTTTTCGCTCGCTTGAGATGCAGTTGTGCGTTGCGGCAAGAATCGCCGTATACTGCTCGGCGGAAAAAACACGCTCCGCGTCGCGCAGAATGCCGGGGAAAATGTAGTCGCTGATGTAGGTGGTGATGACCGCGACATTACCGCTGCGCTCCCTTTTAACGTCCAAATGCACGCGAGAACCGCTGCCGCGCTGCTTAATGATGAATTGCTCCCTCGCAAGGATGGAAAGCGCCTGACGCACGGTTTGGCGGCTTGCTTCAAAAAGCGCACAAAGCCGCTCCTCCGTCGGAAGCATCTGCCCGTTTGCATAAACACCGCCTAAGATGTCCTCGCGTAGCGTATCGGCAATCATTCTGTATTTTGACATAGATCCTCGCATCGGGTGATGAGACATATTTTTTGAATAATCTTATCATAGCGTTTTTTTGGTCTTCCGTCAACTAAAAAACATACAACTTGTCATACTTGTATGGTGCTGACGCGGGACGAAAAAAAACGCCTTCGATACGTATGTGCGGGGCTGTACGGGAAAACTGGCTGAAAAACGCCAAGAAGCCGCTATAAACCCTAAACGGAAAATGGTAACAGTTTAGCATAACTCAGGGTAAAAAAACAGAAATGCGGAACAAAAAAAGAATACAAGTTTCAAAAGATGTATTGACAATAGAGGCCATACCATGATAATCTGCTAATAAACACAGAGAAAGACATACAAATTTCACATAAAACATAACAACGTATCTTCGTTATAAGGAGAAGCTTCATCATGCAGCTAAAAAAACAAGAGATTTGGTTTATCGTTGGCTCGCAGTTCCTCTATGGTTCCGAGGTTTTACAGACGGTGGATGCGCGCGCTGCGGAAATGGCAGAAAAGATCAACGCCTCCGTCCACATTCCCTGTAGCTTTATCTATAAAGGCACGGTCAAAACCGCCGATGAGGCGGAAGGGCTGATCAAAGAGGCAAACTACTGCGAAGACTGCTGCGGCATCGTAACCTGGATGCATACCTTCAGTCCAAGCAAGATGTGGATCAATGCTCTCGCGCTTCTCCAAAAGCCCTGGTGCCATTTTGCGACGCAGTATAATCGTGAGATTCCCGATACGCAGATCGACATGGATTTCATGAATCTCAACCAGGCGGCGCATGGCGACCGTGAGCATGGCTTTATCGGCGCGCGTATGCGTCTTGCGCGCAAGGTGATTATGGGCTACTGGCAGGACGAGGACGTGCTTTGCGAGCTGGGCGCTTGGATGCGCAGCGCGGCGGGCTATCAAGAGAGCAAAAAGCTTCGAGTGGTGCGCTTTGGCGATAATATGCGCGAGGTCGCCGTTACCGAGGGCGATAAGGTGGAAACGCAGATCAAGCTTGGCTGGCAGGTAAACACATGGCCTGTGGGCGAGCTTGCCGAGATGATACAGAGCGTAAGCAAAGCGGAGGAGGACGCGCTCTACGAAGAATATCTCAAAGAATATGAGCTTGCAACGCAGGATACGGCGTCTGTCCGCTATCAGGCTCGCGAGGAGCTCGCGATGGAAAAAATATTGCGGCGCGAAAATGCGGGCGCGTATTGCAATACCTTTCAAGATCTCTATGGCATGGAACAGCTTCCGGGTCTGGCAAGCCAGCATTTGATGGCAAAGGGCTACGGCTATGGCGCGGAGGGGGACTGGAAGGTTTCCGCCATGACGCGCATCATGAAGGCGATGAGCGAAGGCTTGCCGGGCGGAACCGCCTTTATGGAGGATTATACCTATCATCTGCTGCCGGGGGAAGAATACTCACTTGGCGCGCATATGCTGGAGGTATGCCCTTCGATCGCCGCGGGAAAACCGCGCATCGAGGTTCATCCGCTTGGTATCGGCGACAGACAGCCGCCTGCGCGACTTGTATTTGAAGGCGCGGCGGGGCCTGCGCTTGTTGCCTCGCTTGTGGATATGGGCGGACGTATGCGCTTGATCGTGCAGGACATTGAAGCGGTAAAGCCGATCATGAAAATGCCGAATCTTCCGGTCGCGCGCGTTATGTGGAAGGCTATGCCGGATCTAAAGACCGGAGCCAAGCTCTGGATCACGGCGGGCGGAGCGCATCATACGGTGCTTAGCTACGCGGTAAGCGCGCAGATGCTTGAGGACTGGGCGGAGATGATGGGCATTGAATTTGTGCATATTACAAAGGATACGACCATAGAAAGCTTTAAGCAGCAGCTTTTCCTTGCGGATATGGCGTGGAAGCTGAGATAAGATAAGACACGAATCATCGTTTTTTCATTTATTCCTCCCTAATGGAAAGAGACCACAGCGCAGCGGGCGGCGCTGCGGTCTCTTTCTGTTTGTGAGGGGAGGGATAAAAAGCCGCTTTCAGGGAAGCAGGCAGATCAAATTCCTTTCATAAACGACTGTGTTTTTATAAAAAAGCATGGTAAACTATAAATAAGATTATTTGGTAAAATCATGAAAAAAAAGAAGGATAAAGAAAAACGGTTTGGAGGCGTAGCATGCGGTACTGTGAGCTTGGAAATGATCCCCCAAATGCGGAAACAAAGTCAAAGAGCGAGGCTTCTTCACTTTCGTGGGATATCAATGCGAGCTTGAGTGCGCTGAGAGTCGAAGAAAAGAATACCATCGCGTCGTTTTTTTTTAATCTAAGCTCGAATTGGTGCGGCAAGGGGCAAAGCCTGTACAGTGAGCTGCTTGCATTTGAGGAGCCGGGTACGGTTGACGGCTTTTTCCAAAACGTCTATACACATTTTCCAACAAAAAAGGATATGCAAAGCTACAAGGCGGTCTTTTCAAGAGAGAGCCTCCTGCATAGCTATGCAGACGGGATCAACAGGCTTGAGCAGGAGCATCCGTACTATGCGGAGGCTGAAAAAGTCATTTGGCTTCGCACGGTGGCGATCATGCGCGAAAACCCGCTCACTCATGAGGTAGAGGGCTTGCTGTATGCTCTGGACATCGACCAAGAAAAGAATATGCAGTCCATCATTAGTAAGCTGCTGTATTGTGAGTATGAGTTTCTATGCCTGATCGACGCGGCAAACGGACAATTATCGATCTATGGCGATCCTGCGGCCAATGAGCTGCTTGAGTTCAAAAGGTATCACGGTTGCAGCTATGACGATATGCTTTCGATCGTTTTGAACGAATTGCTCCGGGAGGATTTCGTCGCGGAAGGACTAGGAGCGCTGCGCCGGGAGACGATCGTAAGCAGGCTCTCAAAGCAGGAGTACTACGTCTGCCGCTTTCCGGGTAAGCCGGATAAGGACAGGGAACGGTTTATCCAGTGGAAATTCACCTATTTGGATGAAACAAAAACACGCATTCTGATGATGCGAAGCGATATCAGCGACATGATTTCCAACGAAAGGGATACGCTGACCGGTCTTTGCAGCAGACAGGGCTTTTATAGGCGGACACGGGAAGAACTGGAAAATCACGAGGATAAAGAATACAAAATCATACGCTTCGACCTTGATAATTTCAAAATGATCAATGATACGCGCGGCGCGCGGCATGGCGACGAGCTGCTGCGGCAGATCGGGATGCTGCTGCGAGAGCGATGCTGCGAGCACAGCATCAGCGCGCGGCTGGAGGCCGATCATTTTGTGGCGCTATTATCCGAAGAGAGCGCGGATGCGGAAACGCTCTTTAACGAGCTGCAAACATGGCTCACGGAGTATCCCTCTGATTTCAAGCTGACGGTGCATATGGGCGTTTACTCTGTCAAGGATAAGGAATTAGACGTTTCTGTGATGTGCGACCGCGCGCTTTTGGCGTTAAAATCCATAAAAGGCAGCTATTTAAAGCGTGTTTCTTATTATGATGAGGCTATGCGCCTGCGTCTTATGGAGGAACAGGAGCTTACCGGCGAAATGGCTTCCGCCTTGGCAAACGGGCAATTTGAGGTGTTCTTTCAGCCGCAGGTCAACTATGATGGCGGCGCGATTATCGGCGCAGAAGCTCTTGTACGCTGGCGGCATCCGCGACGAGGTCTGCTTACGCCGGGCGCCTTTGTGCCGCTTTTTGAGCGTAATGGCTTGATCACATATCTGGACGAGTATATCTGGGAACAATGCTGCGTCTATATGCGAAGATGGATGGATCTGGGTAAAAGAGATTTTTCGATTTCGGCAAACATATCGCGTAACGATATATACAATCCCCATCTTTGCGAAAAGCTGTGTTTTTTACTTCGTAAATACCAACTGCCCGCGTCCATGCTTAAGCTTGAAATTACGGAAAGTGCGTATGTGGAAAATCCCGAGCAGTTGATTCATTCCGTCAAGGAGCTGCGAAACGCGGGCTTTGCCATTGAGATGGACGACTTTGGCTCGGGCTACTCCTCCTTAAATACGCTCAAAGATGTACCGGTTGATATTCTCAAGCTGGATATGCGTTTCCTTTCCGTCTGCGAGGACAATGAACGCGGCGGCAATATTCTCTCATCGGTTATCCGCATGGCGCATTGGCTGAAGCTGCCCGTTATCGCCGAAGGCGTCGAGACGAAAACGCAGGCGGACTATTTGAAGAGCCTTAACTGTTATTACATGCAGGGCTATCATTTTTGGAAGCCGATGCCTGCCGATGAGTTTGAAAAGCTGCTTCTGCAAAGCAATACCGCCGCGCCCGATCGGTATGACGATATGGATCTGGAGGGCTTTGCCGCATTTTGGGATCCTTCCGCGCAGATGACGCTGCTATTTAACAGCTATGTAGGCGGAGCGGCGATTCTCGAATACCAAGGTGACAACATCGAAATACTGCGAGCCAACGATACCTTTTACGCGCAGATCGAGACCACAAGAGAAGCGTACATGGATAAGCAGACGCACACGCTTGCGCGGTTCACGCCGGAGAGCGCGCAAAAATATCTGTCGATGATTAAAGAGGCGATCCGCACCGGCAGTGAACAGGAATGCAATATACAAAGCCTCCCGCAATGCGAGGGCGGCCGCTCATTTTGGACGCATAACCGCGTAAGGCTTTTGGCAAGGAACGTTGACAGCTGCCTGTTCTACCTCGCCACCGAGAACATAACCGCCCGCAAGACAACCGAGGAGCATCTGAAGGTGAGCCGCGAGGCGCTTCGGCTTACGATATC
>CAZNJN010000087.1:0-8314 GCA_964573365.1 uncultured Oscillospiraceae bacterium | reverse complement strand
CGCGACGGGTCGCTGGACGAGAGAATAGGGGAAACGGATAAAAGTATGCAGGTTCTCTACGAAGACAATCATCTGCTTGTCGTGGTCAAGGAGCCGAATCTTCCCGTGCAGGCGGACGCCTCCGGTGACGACGATCTCTTAAGCCGCGCCAAGCGCTACATCAAGGAAAAATACAAGAAGCCGGGCGAGGTCTATTTAGGTCTTGTACACCGTCTTGACCGTCCCGCCGGCGGCGTGATGGTCTTTGCGCGCACCAGTAAAGCCGCCGCGCGCCTTAGCGAGCAATTCAAAAGTCATGCGACGCAAAAAAAATACGCCGCTTTGACCTTGGGCAAGGCAAAGCCGCGCGCGCGGCTTGACGACTTTATCGCCCGCGAAGAGGACCTTGGCGCTTTAGCCTCCCGCGTAAGGGGCGCGGGAGCCAAGCTAGTCGAGGAAACTGCGCCCGGCGCGAAGAGCGCTTCGCTTTTTTATACGCTTGCCGCGCAAAAAGAAGGAGTCTCGCTGCTGGACGTTTCGCTCTACACGGGGCGTCATCATCAGATCCGCGCGCAGCTTGCGGGACATTCTCTGCCCCTACTTGGAGATCAGCGCTATAACCGCGAAGCGCGCGCAGGTGAGCAGCTTGCGCTTTGGGCGTATTCCCTCACGCTCGAGCACCCTACGCTTCATACTTGCCTTTGCTTTACCGCGCTGCCCGAGGGCGGCGCATGGACGCCCTTCTCCCGCGAGCTTTGCGCCATGGCAAAGGGACTTTATCTCGCCTACGAGGATGAAAACCTGCTTGCAATCGTCAAGCCCGCAGGCGTAGAGACCTGCGCGCAGGACGCGAAGGGTGAAGACTCGCTTGAAACGCGCCTTTGCGAAGCTTTGACGCAAAAGCTTTATCCCGTACACCGACTGGACGCCGCGACCACAGGGCTTGTGCTCTTTGCAAAAAGCGAAAACGCGCAGACCGCCCTTACAGACGCGATCCGCGCCCATCAGCTCCATAAGCTTTACCGCTGTACCATAAAGGGCGTGCCTTCGCCGGAGCGGGCGACGCTGTGCGCCTATCTCAAAAAGGACGCGGAGGCGGCGCGGGTAAGCATAAGCGATACGGAGAGTCCGGGCGCGAAAAAGATTCAGACCGCCTACCGCGTGCTAAAGCAAAAGAGCCGCACAATAGGCGGCGCCGAGCTTGAAATCGAGCTTCTCAGCGGCCGCACCCATCAGATCCGCGCGCATATGGCCTATCTTCTCCACCCTCTGCTCGGCGACGACAAGTACGGGGACCGCGCGTGGAACAAAGCTTGCAAATGTACGGAATTGCACCTGTGCGCGGCGCGTATCACGTTTGAAATTCCGACTGACAGTATATTGAATTATCTAAATGGAATCGAGATTTCTACGACTCCATTTTGGGATGAATAAGGGAGTGTGTTTGAATGCAGACCTTTCGCAGTTTTGACATCATGGGGCCGCGTATGATCGGCCCGAGCAGCTCACATACCGCGGGCGCCGCCCGCCTTGCGCACGTCGCCTACCAGATCGCCGGCAGGGACGTAAAGAGCGTACAGCTCATTCTCTACGGCTCGTTTGCTAAAACAGGCAGCGGCCATGGTACGGATAAAGCATTGCTTGCGGGCGTGCTTGGTCTTTTGCCCGACGACGAGCAGCTTCGCTATTCGCGCCTTCTCGCGCAGGAGGCGGGCGTGGAGTACAGCTTTGAATACAGCGAGGACAGCCCCGGGGATTACGCGAATATGGCGCGCATCATCATCACGGGACACGATGAGCATGTGACAAACGTGCTGGGCGCGTCCATCGGCGGCGGCAATATCCTTGTAACTGAGATCAACGGCATGAATGTGCAGTTCACCGGCGAATATCCGACGCTCATCGTGAGTCATCGGGACACCCCGGGGATGATCGGGCAGGTCACAAGTCTGCTTGCGATGCAGAGCTTCAATATCGCCGGAATGCGCATGTATCGCGACGGCAGAGGGCAAAAAGCGTATATGGTCATTGAAACGGACGCCATGATCGATGAAAATACGCTGATCGTTTTAGGAAAAATGCCCAATGTCAACCGCGTCTGTATGGTGAACAACCGTTAAAAGGAGGTATGGCAATCATGTCCTATGATTTTACAACCGGCACGGAGCTGCTCGCTCTGTGCGATCAACATAAGCTGCCGATCAGCGAGATCATGCAGCGCCGCGAGCTGGACTTTGGCGAAATGAGCCGTCTGGAGCAGCGCGAGGAAATGGCAAAAAATATGGCGACCATGCGCGCCGCGCTGAAAAAGGGCGCGGAGGAGGAGCATGAGTCGGTTTCCGGTCTTTCCGGCAAGGACGCGCAAAAGCTCTATGCCTATGCACAGCGCTCGCTGATGGGTGAAACCATGGCGCTTTCCTGCGCGGGCGCGATGGCGGTGGTTGAGATCAACGCCGCCATGGGACGCATTGTCGCCGCGCCGACCGCGGGAGCCTGCGGTATTCTGCCCGGGCCGATCTTCACCTTGGCGCAAAAACGCGGCTGGAAGGATGAAGCCTTGATCGACGCGCTCTTTACCGCCGCGGCGATCGGCAGCATTATCGCCGCCAACGCCACGCTTGCGGGCGCGGAGGGCGGCTGTCAGGCGGAAACCGGCAGCGCCGCCGCCATGACCGCCGCCGCGCTTGTGGAGCTTGGGCTTGGAAATCCAAAGCAGAGCGTCGATGCGGCGTCCTTTGCGCTCAAAAACATTCTGGGTCTGGTCTGCGATCCCGTCGCGGGCTTGGTGGAATGCCCCTGCATCAAGCGCAACGCGCTGGGCGCCGCCAACGCCGTGCTCTCGGCGGATATGGCGCTTTGCGGTATGCAGGCGATGATCCCCTTTGACGAGGCGGTGCTCGCCATGAAAAACGTCGGCAAGGCAATGAACGGCGATTTGCGCGAAACCGCGCGCGGCGGCCTTGCGGCGACGCCAAGCGGCAGACGCATCCGCGACGAGCTAAACTTTAACAATTAGGAATGAGGAATTAGGAATGGCTGTATATTTTCCCCGTAGGGGAAAATGAATAAAAATAATTTGTTTTTCCTTATAAAAACCCTCAATATAAAAAAGTGCCGACGGCACTTTTTTCGTTCATTCCTCATTCCTCATTCCTAATTCCTAATTATATCTCATTCCTCATTCCTCATTCCTAATTCCTCATTCCATCAGACTCTCTTGATGTCCGCGCCGATAGCGCGCAGCTTTTGCTCCAGATATTCATAGCCGCGGTCAATATAGTTGATGTGATGGATCTCGCTGCGTCCCTCCGCCATCAAGGCCGCCACGACCAAGGCCGCGCCCGCGCGAAGATCCGTTGCGTAAAGCGTCGCGCCGGAGAGCTTTTCCACGCCCTCCACCATTGCCGTGCGCCCGTTGATGGTAATATTCGCGCCCATGCGGCGAAGCTCCGGCACATGGTTGAAGCGTTCCTCAAATATGTTTTCCACGATAAAGCTGTTGCCCTGCGCGGTGGCTAAAAGCGCCATCATAGGCTGCTGAAGATCGGTAGGAAAGCCGGGATAGGCAAGCGTCTTGATGTTGACGGCGCGCGCACGCGCCTGCTCGGCGGTCACGCGCAGGAAAAACTCGCGGCCGTCGTCGCCCTCAATCACCTTGATCCCCGCCTCCATGAGCTTTGCGGAGATCGCCTCAAGATGCGTAGGGATCACGTTGTTGATAACCACATCGCCGCCGGTCGCCGCCGCCGCGATCATATAAGTTCCCGTTTCGATCTGGTCGGGGATGATCGCATAGCTGCAGCCGTGCAGCTTGCGGTCTCCGCGTATACGGATCACGTCCGTACCGGCGCCCTTTACGCTCGCGCCCATCATATTCAAAAAGTTCGCCACATCAACGACGTGCGGCTCTTTTGCGGCGTTATTGAGGATCGTCATACCCTCCGCGCCCACAGCGGCAAGCATAATGTTGATCGTCGCGCCTACGCTTACCACGTCCAGATAAATTTCCGCGCCGATAAGCTTCGTCGCCTTTGCGGTAACCATGCCGTTTTCAATTTTGATCTCCGCGCCGAGCGCGCGCATACCCTTGATGTGCTGATCGATCGGACGCTGGCCGATCAAGCAGCCGCCCGGCAGGGCGATCTGCGCGTATTTATAGCGCCCGAGCATCGCGCCCAAAAGATAATAGGACGCGCGCAGCGAACGCACCATGTCGTAATCCACATTAAACTCGTGGATTCCGCGCGGATCGACGCGCATACTGCCGTCTGGCGTAAAGTCCACCTGCGCGCCCATGCGCAAAAGGATGGCCTCAAGCGTGCGCACATCGTCGATGCGCGGTAAATTTTCCAATAAGCAGCTTTCACCGCAGAGGATCGTCGCGGGAATAATCGCAAGCGCCGCGTTTTTCGCGCCGCTTACCGTGATCACGCCCTCAAGCGGCTTGCCGCCTTGAATGATATAATGCGCCATGTTGCTTACCCTTATCGAAAACGCTTCGGTCTTCGCCGTTTCTTTTTATGCCTTCTTTTCTATGCAGACAGACGAGCGTATCATACCATATACGCTTTCGTTTGTACAGAAAATATATTGTTGTTCTCTGTGTTTTACCATCGCTTCTCTTTGCGGATTCTTCCGCTTTATTCCAGATAAAAGCGCGGGTTGTAGGCTTCCCCGTCGATGCGCAGCTCAAAATGCAGCCGCACCCCGTCCGTGTTGCCGCTATCGCCCATGATGCCGATAGCGTCGCCCGTTTCCACATGCTCCCCCACCTTGAGCGGCGCTTCTTGCAGATGCGCGTAGCGGGTCACAAAGCCCTCGCCGTGGTCGATCTCCAGCATCAAGCCGTAGCCGCCGCGTTCCATTTTGCATACGACCGTGCCCGCGCAGGAGGCAAGCACGCGACACGGCGCACCGTCCTCTGCCGCCGCGTAATCGAGTCCCAGATGCAGCACGCCGTTTCGCTGCCCGTAGTTTGAGATGATCTTCCCGTTTTCTACGGGCGAGTGAAAGCGGAGCTCCTCGCTTTTTTTCCCTTTTTTGCCTTCATTTTTGCCCGGTGCGTCTTCATCGGTTATCTTTTGCGTTCCTACGCGCACCACGCGCTCGCGCGCTTCTGTCTCGGTGGTTTCTTCTTGTTCGCTCTCCTTGCGTTTTTTGCCGTTTTTATAGGTGACGCTGCTTATTTTAAGCACGCTGCCGTCACAGCCGGGGTCCTCGATGATGGAGGTTCCTTTGAGCAGATATTTGTCGCTGTTTTCCTTTTCCTTCGCGCTTATGATCTCCTCCTCACGGCTCTCCTGCGTGCTGATCACATCAAGGCGCGTGTTTTTCCCCGTGAGCGTTTCAAAAAGAAGCTCTGCGGCGCTGAGCGCCGCATCCTCCGTTTCCGGCGCGCTTACAAATTCGATCTCGTTTTCGATCTGTGTGCTGAGCGTACCGCTCACTTCGTAATTCTCGCGCACGAGCGCTTCGTAATAATCGCACACATCCTTGAGCAGCGCTTCCGCTGCTTCGCGGCTCACCAGTACGCCCACCGTTTTTCCGTCAACGACAAGCGCCGTGCGTTCATAGCTTGTCGGAGCTTGTGAAACGGGTTCGATCTGTGCGCTTACAAGCGGAAGGAACACCTCCTGCGTGCTTGTCTTGGCAGGTTTTGGCGCAAGGGTAGGCGTGGGCGTAGGCTTGGGCTGCATCTGCGGATACGCGCGCGGCGCGCGCAGAAGAAACACCGCGGCACAGATCAGCAGCAGCGAGGACGCAAGAATCAGCGGCAGCAGCGCAGGGCGCTTTTTCCCGTGTTCTTCCTCCCCGTCCTCCTCGTCATCGCCTATCAAGCTTGCAAGCAGCGTGGCGGGATCCTGTCCGTTGAAGGGATCGTAGGCGGAGCGCACGATCGGATCGGGCAGCTCTCCGGTATAAAAGGAGGCGTCGTCTCCGCGCGTTTTTTCCTCGTCCTTTGCGGCGGTTTTTTCGTTATGCTCCGGCATTGAAAGCGGATTTTCGTGTTTTTCATCCATACGCCGACATTATAGCATAAATAAAAGCGGCGGAAAACGCTCCTCCGCTTTTTTCATATTGCGTTCACACGATACTAGCTGTGCGCCTTAAGCTCCATTTGCCCGATCAGCTTTTTCACGGGAGGAAGCAGCAGCACGAGCACGCAAAGCACGGTATCCGCGCCGATGGTGCAGCCGTTATAGGCGATGGAATAGAGCCATACGCTCGAAAAGCCCGCCGCCGCCGCATATTCGTAGAAGAATACGACGCCCGAGATCACGGAGCAGAGCATACGCGTAAAGCCGCTTACCGCCATCCCCAGAGCATAGCGCTTGGGAAACAGGGACGCCAAGCCCAGCGCGGTGAATGCAAAAATATAGTCGAGCAAAAACTGTACGGGATGGATCACATACGCATCCTGTACAAGCTGCAGCAGTCCGAACGCGAACGCGGCAAGAAAGCCGGGACCGGGGCCGTAAATCGCCGCGAACAGGCAGATCGGCAGCATACTGCATAAGGTGAGCGAACCGCCGAAGGGCAGACGGACGATCTGCACATAGGCGAGCACGAAGCTGAGTGCGAGCGAAAGCGCCCCGTAGACCAGCATTCGCGTTCTGCTACGCGTTTTTTTGACGCCGTTTTGTTCCAAATTCTGTTCCATTGTGTTTTTTCCTCCCGATTCGTACATGATTGGGAAAGAAAAATCCCCGCTATGAAACGGGGACACACAATACAAATCTTTATGCCGTATGTTTCCGCTTCCCTACGCCGGTATTATCCGAACAGGTTCCCGGGGTGTTATCTCAGCCGCGCGCAGTAAGCGCACAGCACCCCCAGCAGGAGATCTTCTTTTCGAGCCTATTGTATAACGCCCCCGTTCGCTTGTCAATATGCCCGCTCAGAGAAAAAAACCGGAAATATGCTCGCTGCTCTTGCTTTTTTACCTAAAACAATGCTATAATTCACTGTTTGTATCGTTAGCCAGGCCTTGACTTGGCAATAGTCCGGAAACAGAGGTAAAACCGCATGGAAACAAAACGAAATGAAAAACTCCGCAACGTCGCTATCATCGCCCATGTCGATCACGGCAAAACCACCTTGGTCGATCAGCTCCTTCGGCAAAGCGGCGTCTTCCGCGCCAACGAACAGGTACAGGAGCGCGTCATGGACTCCGGCGATATCGAGCGTGAGCGTGGTATCACCATCCTTTCAAAAAATACGGCGGTCAACTACCACGACTACCGCATCAATATTGTGGATACTCCGGGTCACGCCGACTTCGGCGGCGAGGTGGAGCGCATATTGCAAATGGTGGACGGCGTGCTGCTGCTGGTGGATGCCTTTGAAGGCTGTATGCCTCAAACGCGCTTTGTGCTGCGCAAGGCGCTTGAGCTTGGCAAAATCCCCGTGGTCGTCATCAACAAGATCGACCGTCCCGGCGCGCGTCCCTATGAGGTCGTGGACGAGACGCTCGAGCTGTTTATGGAGCTTGGCGCAAGCGCAGAGCAGCTCGACTTCCCCGTAGTCTACGCAAGCGGGCGCGAGGGCAGCTCCGGCATGGAGCTCGATCAGCTCAAGCCCGATATGGAGGCCGTCTTCCAAACCATCATCAAAACCGTGCCCGCGCCCGACTGCGACGTGGACGCGCCCTTGCAGATCCTTTTCTCCTCCATCGACTACGATGACTATGTGGGCAGAATCGGCGTAGGGCGCATCGTGCGCGGCAAAGCCACGCGCAACGAGATCGTCGCGCTCTGCGGCGGCGCCGCCAATCAGCGCCACGACGTCAAGCTTTCGCGTCTGTATCGCTTTGAAGGGCTTAAGCGCGTCGAGATCGAGTCCGCCGACGCGGGCGAGATCGTTGCGGTCGCCGGCGTTTCGGGTCTTTCCATCGGTGAGACCGCCTGCGACGTCGAGCATATCGAGCCGCTTCCCTTCGTACACATCGACGAGCCGACCGTATCGATGATGTTCCTCGTGAACGACAGCCCCTTCGCGGGCAGGGAGGGCAAATACGTCACCTCACGAAACCTGCGCGAGCGCCTGTTCAAAGAGGTGGAAACAAACGTTTCCATGCGCGTGGAGGAAACGGAGTCTACCGATATGTTCAAGGTGAGCGGACGCGGCGAGCTGCATCTTTCCATCCTCATCGAAACCATGCGCCGTCAGGACTTCGAGTTCGCCGTATCGCGCCCGAAGGTCATTATGAAAAGGGACGAATACGGCAATCTTCTTGAGCCGATCGAGGAGCTGACCGTGGATGTGCCGCAGGAATACGTCGGCGCGGTCATGGAAAAGCTTGGCCGGCGAAAGGCGGATCTTGTCAACATGATCG
>CAZNJN010000086.1:3173-8436 GCA_964573365.1 uncultured Oscillospiraceae bacterium | reverse complement strand
CACGCAACTGCTAAAATCCATCCCCGGCATTGAAAAGATACCTACGCGTATTTTTTCCTACATCGTAGCGGCGCTGATCCTCCTTGGCGCGGCGCTTTACAGCGGCACGATGAACTGGAGCAACGCGGTCTTGGCATTTATCAACGCCGCGGTCGTAGCGCTTGCCTCGAACGGCGCCTTTGACGCCGCGCGCTGCACGGGTGAATACTGCAAAAATCAAGGCGCAAAGTAGGCGATACGATGAGCATACGAAAGAAAACACTGCTGCTGCTGCTCTGCCTGCTGCTGCTTTTGAGCGCGGGTATGGCGGCGGCGAAAACGGAGTGCCGTGATTGTAAAGAGGCTGCCCGCGGCTGCTGCTCCTGCGGAAAAATCGCAAGCGACGGCTGCTGCTCCTGCGGTATCATCATGATTATTCAGCAGGAAAAAACGTATTATCCCGTCAGCTTCGTACCGGAAACCGGCGGAGCAGAGACACTTGGTATCGCGCTCTTGCTCCTTGGCGCTTGCGCCTGCGCGGCGGGACTATGCTGCAAAGTGAAACAGCAAAAGCGAAAGAGTACGCACAGATAAGCAACAAGTTCTAAAACGAGACAACGCAACACTTTATAAACAGGAGTCTGCCGCATCAATGCGCGCAGGCTCCTTTGTTCGTATTGTTTCTTTATAAAAAATAACGTATACTAGGGGCATGAAAAAAGAAGAAAAACAGAACGCGCCGCAGAGGGAGAATGCGGATCAAAGCGGAAAACGCGCCCTGCGAAGCTATATTTTGATCGGCGCTTTTGCGCTGCTCCTTATTCTTGCGGCGTTTATTGTACGCTTTTATATGCGCGTGGCGGTCGATCCTCAAAGCCTGTTTTCGACGCCGACTCCGCGCCTGATTCTTTCGCCCGCACCGACGCTTTTACAGGAAACGGCGGCGGAGATGGAGGAGAAAAGCACACCCGTGCCTTCGCCTACGCCCAATCTTGAGGAGGAGCTGCGCGCGCAGGCGGCAAAGGATTTTATGGAGGGCAGGGTGAACATCCTGCTCCTGGGCTACGATCAAAGCCCGGAGCGCGAGGATGAGGATAGCGCGCTTTACCGGGATGAAAAGAATAACTTCCGCTCGGATGTGATGATGCTTTTAAGCGTCGATTTTGCCAATAACAAGATTGATCTGATCTCTATACCCCGCGATACGATGGCAAGCATCTACGAAACAAAGGGACGCTGGAAGATCAACGCCGCCTTTGCAAAGGGAGGGAGCGTTGAGGGCGACGGCTTTTATTATGCGATCAAGACGGTAGAAAATTTGCTGCAGGTGCCGATTGCGCATTATGCGGGCGTCAATATGGAGGGCGTCAAGGCGGTGGTGGACGCGATGGGCGGCGTTGACTACACGGTAGACGTGCGCATCGTGCTTAACGGACGCGTGCTTGAGGAAGGCGATCAGCATCTTGACGGACAGCAGGTGCTGGATTACTGCCGGGCACGAAAACGGATCACGGGCAGCGCGAGCGCCGGAGCAAATTCCGACGTTGGCCGCGCCGACAGACAGCAGCGCATTCTTTTTGCGATCTTTGAACAGCTCCAGCAAAAGGGACAGCTTGCGAAAATACCGAAAATTTATAACAGCGTAAAAAATTACATCTATACAGACCTAAATATTGAGCAAATCGCCGCCCTTGCGCTCTTTGGCGAAAAGCTCGATGTGCAGACGCAGCTTCACCGCTATACCCTGCCGGGCGAGATGGTGACAAAGACCTCCTTTTCAAACGCGACGTTTTATGTGCTGGATACGCCAAAAACGCAGGATATGATCGAGCAGATCTTCGGCATACGCATCAAGATGGATCACCGTTTTTCCCTAAGCTATGTGCTTTGCGAAAAGCAGGCTAAGCGCGGACGGGATTATGTGGCGGCGACGGAATATATCTGTGGGTTGCTGGGTATCGACCTCGCGCGCTATGCGCCGCCCAGAGACGAAATGAATGCGTATTACGACCCCGTCTATCTTGCGCTTTATACTTGCATGGAAAATACGCAGACGCTTTGCGAGAGAACGCCTTGGAGCGAGGTAGACGGCTATGACGACGCGCTTGTTACAAGATCGGAGGAGGAATTGAGCGCGCTTACGGAGGCGACGGACGCGCTTGCACAAAGTCTGCAAGCATTGTGTCAATCGCGCTCGCTTACGCAGAGACAGGTAGAAAAAGAACTGCTGCCCGAAGAGCTGTATACGCTTCTTCCCAAGTAGAATAGGAGCGGCGGCGCAGGAACGGGATAAGTACAGGGCGGCGTAAAAAACAAAGAAGCCATAGAAAAAGTGTTGAAAAAGAAAGAATCCGAAACGGGTTCTTTCTTCATATATATGCTGTATATGGCGAATTGTTACAAGAGGTAGATTTTATGTGAGCTTGCTAAAAAATCATCGAATTTTGCGAATGCGCAGCCAATACCCTGCGCCGTCTTCAGAGCGGAGAAAACGCTTAAAGTCCGGTACGGGAGGTACGGGCGCATACTCCCCGGGGATGGCATGAAGCAGAAACCTGCCCTTCTCATTTTGGACAGTGGCCTCGAGATAGCAGCGGGTGGTGCCGGGGTAGGATATTTTTTTCCACTGCGTATTGGGAAAGGCGTCGGGAAAAGGGCATAGCGGCTTGGGCGGCGGTGTAGGCGGTTCTGAGTGCATCTGATGCAGGGGACCAAAGAGCATCTGCGCCTTTTGCAAAATATCAAAGAGAGCCGTGCTTTCGCCGCTTGCAGAAAAGAGCGGCGAAGGCGGAACCTCGCCCTTGGAGCTTTTGCCGGCAGTCTCCTGAGCCTTTGCGGGAGCATTGCAAACGGAATCGGCGGGCGCAACGTTTTTTTGCGGCGACGCCTTCTGTACTTCTGCATTCTTGCTTTGTGGAGACTGCGCGGACGGCGTTTTCAAGCTGCTTTCGTTTAAGGCTTGAATGCGCATTTGCTCGAGCGCACGTTCAAGCCGCCTGCGATCCCCCGCGAAGCCGCCGAAGCTTAAAAGCTCTTCGCCCGCCGCGACGAGCAGCGCATCGGGCATGATCGTGCCTTCAACGCTGCCCGCCACGCCGTTGATCGGGAGGCGCACAAGCTTTGTGCCGCTGAGCAGATAAGCCGAGCAGCCCTTGGGTAGCGCCTGCCGCATAATAAGGCGCAGCGCCGTGCATTCCGATCCCGTATTGGGATCTGTTTGCGCACGGAGGTGCGCTGTGCCGCTGTATTGACCTGTTAGGGCGATCCGCTTCTCCATGTTTCTATGGATATGAAACGCAGGGATGGCGTATGACTGGAGAAAAGGTTATAATATAACAAAGTAAGAATAGCGGAGGTAGGCTTATGAAAACAATGCGTAACGAAAAGGGACAGACGCTGGAGGAATTTCTTGCCGCCTATGACGTCAACCGCTATCCGCGCCCGTCGGTGACGACGGATGTCGCGGTCTTTACGCTTGTAGAGCGACTTGCGGGACCTGAGCTTGCGGTACTGCTGGTGAAAAGAATGAACCATCCCTCCATCGGCCTATATGCGCTGCCGGGCGGTTTTTTGAATATGGATGAGGAGCTTTGTGAAGGCGCGGCGCGCGAGCTTGAGGAGGAAACGGGCGTGAAGGGCTTGCCGATGCTGCAGTTTGGCGCCTTCGGCGCGCTTGATCGCGATCCGCGCACAAGAATGATTACCGTAGGCCACTATGCCGTAGCACCCATGGGCTCGATCAAGCCCAAGGCGGGAGACGACGCGGCGGAGGCGGCGCTCTTTACGGTGGAGCTGCATAAGGAGGCGGTAAGCGCCAGCGCGGAAACCTATCGCATGATGCTGATGAACGACCGGATTCTTACCGCGCGGGCGCAGCTTCGCTATGACATGCTGGGCGCGCACACGGCGGCGGCAGCGGAGCCGGGCGAGCTGGCCAGCGATCACGGGCATGTGCTTTTTGCGGCGCTCTACGCGCTGAGCAGACAGCCGCGCGAGCGTATCGCCCGATTGCTGATGCTTGGCAGCAACGATAGAGAGGATGAGGCCGTCACCGCGCTTGACACAGCTCTTGGCGCGCTAGATCAGAGAATATGAAAAAAGGGATTCTCACGGCAGTATTTGCTCTGATCTGGCTTGCCGGAATGGTCGCGGGTCTGTTTTTTACGCTTCGCGCCACCATTATTTCGCCCGCCTATTTTGCAAAAACCTACGAAAAGCTTGACATTGAAAAAAGCACGGCGATCTCTGTGGAGGACTGCACGCGCGCGATCTACCGTTTGGTAGAATATATGGAGGGGGACGCAGAGTCCATACAGCTTCAGGTCAAGGAAAACGGAACGACCGTAGCTATGTATAACCGGCAGGAAATCGAGCATATGGTCGATGTGCGCGCGCTATACCAGTCTTTTCGCATGTTCTCGCTGCTCAGCATCGGTGCGTTTGTGCTTATGCTGGCGCTCTGCCTGTGGAAAAAACAGCTTATCCCATGCCTGCGCCGCGCGTTTTCCCGCTCGTGGATCGTGCTTGGCGCGCTCGTTCTCGTGCTCGGTCTTTGGGTGCTGATCGATTTTAACAGCTTTTGGACGGGCTTTCATTATCTGTTCTTTGATAACACGCTTTGGCTGATGGACCCCGCCGTATGCCGCATGATCCGCATATGTCCGATCGAACTCTTTTACGGCATCGTTGTGCGGACGGGACTTATCTTTATTCTGCTCTTTGGGATAGCTCCGCCGGCGATTTTTGCGCTGCGAAAGAGGCATCGAGGACATAAAAGCGACAAACCGGAGGAAAGCGTATGAGCAGCTATGAGGAGGCCGCAAAACGCGGCGCAGAGGCCTACAGAAAAAATAAAGACGCGCTGCTTCTCGCCATCGAAAGCTCCTGCGACGAAACGGCGGCATGTGTATTGCGCGGCAGCCGTGAGGTTTTATCGATGAGCGTGCATACGCAGATACCGCTGCATCAAAAATACGGCGGCGTCGTACCGGAGCTTGCCTCGCGCAGCCATGTGGAGCGCGTGGGCGGCGTCGTGCAAAAGGCGCTTGACGAAGCGGGCGTCGGCATCGGCGATCTTTCCGCAGTCGCCGTGACCTACGGGCCGGGGCTTGTGGGCGCGCTGCTCGTGGGACTCAGCTACGCGAAGGGGCTTGCCTATGCGGCGAAGCTTCCGCTGATCGGCGTCAACCATATCGCGGGACATATCGCGGCCAACTATTTAAGCTATCCCGATCTTGAGCCGCCCTTTGTGTGCCTGGTCGCCTCGGGCGGACACAGTCATATT
>CAZNJN010000086.1:0-3163 GCA_964573365.1 uncultured Oscillospiraceae bacterium | reverse complement strand
GAAGGATCACTGTAGCTTTGAGCTCTTAGGCCGCACGCGCGACGACGCCGCGGGCGAAGCCTTTGACAAGGTCGCGCGCGTGCTCGGCCTGCCGTATCCCGGAGGACCCTCGCTTGAAAGGCTTGCCCAAGAGGGCGATGGCGATTCCATCGTCATCCATGCGCCCTTCAACGATAGTCCGTCGCCCGATTTCAGCTTTTCCGGCTTAAAAACGGCGGTCATCAACCTGCTGCATAACAGCGAGCAAAAGGGCGAACAAATCAATAAAGCCGATCTCGCGGCCAGCTTTCAAAAGGCGGTCGTGTCAACGCTTACCAAAAAATCCGTGCGCGCCGCATTGGAAGCGGGCTATGGCACGCTTTCCCTCGCGGGCGGCGTATCTGCAAATAAGACGCTTCGCGCGGCGATGGCGCAGGCCGCGGCGCAAAACGGACTGCGCTTTTGCTGTCCCGAATTTCGTTTTTGCACGGATAACGCCGCCATGATCGCCTGCGCGGGACATTATACGCTGCAAAACGGCGAAAATTCGCCGCTTTCCCTCAATGCGGCGCCAAATTTAACGCTGCTCTCATAAAATCCAGACGCGGCTATGCCGACCAAAGTCCGAAAATTCGGCTGATCGTCCGAATTTTCGGACTTTTTATGCCTGAAAAAAATATAATCTATTGTTTTGTTTCACGGCGAGAAATAGTAATATGATTTTCGATCTTGTGGATAAGCGAACACAAACAAAGGAGAGAGGGACAAGAAAAGCGGTGGATAAGTATGTGGATAGTGTGGATAGATCGGGAGGCGGGAGCGGAGTTTAGCTCTCGTCCGAATGCCCGAGAGTATAAAAGTAGCGCTTATAAGAAGAAATGTAGCATAAAAATCTTCTTTGAACTGTAAAATGATGCGAGGTGATTTCATGGCAAAGGGTGACGCGGGCATAATACTTTTGCGAAAAGGGAGCAAAACGCTGCTGTTGCTTGCCGCGCTGCTTACGCTTTGCGCGCTTTATGGAGGGCTGCGCACGGACGAGGTCGTGACGGTGACGGCAGATCTTGACGCGGACACGCCGAAGGAGAAGCTGATTATCCTTGACGCGGGACACGGCGGCGAGGATGGCGGCTGCGTAGGCTACGCCGGTACGGTAGAGGCGGGATTGAATCTTGAGATCGCGGAGCTTGTGCGCCAAATGCTTGAGCAGCGCGGTATGCGCGTGGTGATGACCAGAGAAAACGAAAACGCGCTCGGCCTTACAAAGAACGCGGACATGGCGGAGCGAAAGCGCGTTCTTAACACGGAGGGCGCGACGCTCTGCGTAAGCATCCATCTCAACGCTTTTACAGATCGCGCGGTCAGCGGGCCTATGGCGTTTTACATGAAAGGCTCCGAAAAAGGGAAGCGTCTTGCCGAGCTTGTCATCAAATGTATCTGCGAGGCGGTGGAGCATCCCTTGCGCACGGCGAATCCGGGCGACTATTTTGTGATTCGCGAATGCGAAAGTCCGGCGGTGCTGGTGGAGTGCGGCTTTATCAGCAACGCGGAGGAGGAAAAGCTGCTCAACACCCCACAATACCGCCAAAAAATGGCGGACGGAATCGTCAAGGGCTTAGTTGAGTTCTTACAGGAAGAAGATATGAGCTCAAACGGTGAAATTCTCTTGCCCGAGAACGAGAGTGCATCTATAATGGACTAGATGGAAGAAATGTATACAAAGCTTTATCATACGGTGCGCGCCGCCATGCCAAAGGACAGCGCCGTTAAGGATCCGCGGCAGATGAGTCCGCTTGTTCTTGCGTATATCGGCGATACGGTCTACGACCTGTACATTCGGACAAGCCTTGTCAGTACCAGCGACCTAGCCGTACACGGGCTGCACCGCCTTGCAAGCACGAGGGTCTGCGCCTTAGCGCAGGCACGCGCGTATCACGCGATCGCGGAAAGCTTGGATGATGAAGAAAACAGCGTTTACCGGCGCGGGCGAAACGCCCATATGGGAACCGTCCCCAAGCACGCCGCCATCACGGATTACAGGGCGGCGACAGGGCTGGAGGCCTTGTTCGGCTATCTCTATCTGATGGGACGGGACGAGCGCTTGACCGAGCTGATGCGGATCATTTTGCTGCAGGCGGATGCGCCGGAAGAAAAAACGGAGGATACGAAAGGATGAGCGAAGCGCGGTTTTCTCTTACGCTCCTTTATGCTACGCCCGAGCCGCAGCTTGCTGCCGCGCTTGGCGCGCGACTGTGCTATTCGGACAGCTCGATCGCGGAGCTGAAGGAGGAGCTTGAGCCAAAGGCAGAGGCGCTCGTCGAAAGACTGATGAGCTACGGGCATCTTTCGCCCGTTGAGCATGCGAGCTTCACCTTTGGCGTAGAGGGCGTATCAAGGGCGCTGCTGTGTCAGCTCACAAGACACCGCATTGCCAGCTTTTCCGTGCAGTCGCAGCGCTATGTAGCAAGTGAAGACGGGACAAGCTATATTCTGCCCCCTTCGATTCGCGCGCTGGGCGAGGAGGCTGTACGAGAGTACGAAGCGCAGATGGAAACGATCAACGGCTTTTATGCCCACTGGCTAAAGCGCGGGATCAGCGCGGAGGACGCGCGCTTTTTACTGCCAAACGCGGCGCAAACGCGGCTTATCCTTACGATGAACGCGCGCGAGCTGCTGCATTTTTTCTCTCTGCGCGCTTGTAAGCGTGCGCAGTGGGAGATCAGACGTCTGGCATGGGCAATGCTGGGTATCGCCAAGCGGGAAGCGCCCGCACTCTTTAGGGACGCGGGGCCGGCATGTGTGGGAGGCGCCTGTACGGAAGGGAAAATGAGCTGCAAAGAGTCGGAGAAGGTTAAAAGGTTGTATGCGGAGCTATCGAGCCTTGCAGATGCAAAGGCGGACGATGCGAGCATTGTGCAATGGGTAACGGAAAGGATCGGCAATGCCGGGAAAGAGTAATAATTTATGCCTTACAAAAAAAGCGGAAACGAGAATGACAGAAAACGCACCGGAGAATATCAGGGCAGTCAAGGCGCGCGTAAGGGCGGCGGCACTTACAGCGGCGAAAAGAAGAGCTATAGCGGCGAAAAAAGCTACGGCGAAAAACGCGGCGGCGCTTACGGCGAGAAAAAGAGCTATAGCGGCGAAAAAAGCTACGGCGAAAAACGCGGCGGCGCTTACGGCG
>CAZNJN010000085.1:7444-8466 GCA_964573365.1 uncultured Oscillospiraceae bacterium | reverse complement strand
GGCTACTTCTCGCGGGACAACGTCGCCGTCGCCGACGGTTTGCTGCGGCTCACCGCCCGGGAACTCCGCCCCGGCGAATTAACCGTCGAAAACGACGTCCGCGGCTTCAATAAATTCACGACGGCGACCGTCAAAAGCAAAAAACGACCCTACAAGCTGCCGGTGACGGAGCCCGTTCCGCTGGGGAAGAAAAAGGAGCCGCCGATCAAGCCCAACCGCGAGGTTTTGCAGATGGCGGCGGAAGCGAGCAAGCGCTCGGAGGAAAAAACGCAGCCTCCGGAGCAAAACGCGCACCTTGAAGCGAACGAAGAAGAAGCGCTGTTAAGCAACGCGTTTCTGGAAGACGAGGCCGAGGAGCTGCTTACCGACTCGCTTTATACGAAAGAGGATCTGGAGATCGCAAGCCTGCTAAAAGCGGATGAGCTGAAGGCGTCCAAAGCGCCCGCACCGATGGACGGGGGCTATACAGATCGCGTGAGCGCCTATCAGATCGTGCAGACGATGGCGGAAAACAAGGCGGAGCAAAAAACAGAGCCTGTAAAAAAAGAGAGCTTTCCGGTCATCGAAAAGCCGCGGCAGATGGAAAAGGCGGGCAGGGAGGACAGACCTCGTAAATTTGAGCCAAAGACAGCAGTGGAGCAGGAGGACATCGAGATAGCTCCGGGCATGGTAAAGCCCGAAATGGACGCGAGACTGGCGTCCATGGAAAAGATGCTCCAATCGCTTGCGGCGGATATGAAGCGTATAAGCCAAAGCGACCCGATAGACGCGGACGAGGAGGAAGCGGAGGACTTGTGCGCGGACGAGATCGATCCGGGTATGGAGGCGCTTCGTCTTCGGCTCATGGATCAGGACGTGGACGCGGGGGCGGTGGATTACCTTGTGGAAAGCGCGCAGGAGCTGATGAAAAAGAACGAGATGCTCTCCTGCACGGGCGCTATGCGAAACGCGCTTCGCGAACTGCTCTCAAAGCCTAAGTATCTGCAATCGAGCGCAAAGGGTACGCGCGTCATTATGCTGAT
>CAZNJN010000085.1:953-7434 GCA_964573365.1 uncultured Oscillospiraceae bacterium | reverse complement strand
CTGATGGGTCCTACTGGCGTAGGAAAGACGACGACGGTAGCAAAGCTTGCGGCGGAGTGCGTGTTCAACCGCCATGCCAAGGTGGGTATCATCAACGCGGACGTATTCCGCGTGGGCGCGCAGGAGCAGCTTGAAACCTACGCAAAGATACTCGGAGCGTCCTTTTGCACCATCCATAACGCGCAGGAGCTGCGCGAAGCCATCGAAGGCTTTTCGGATTGCAGCTATATCTTTGTAGATACGGCGGGTCGGGCGTCGATGGATAAAAAATATCAGGACGAGCTTTCGGGAATGATCAATCTGGGCGTGATGCACGAGATCTATCTGGTGACGTCGAGCACGACCTCAAGCCGGATCTGTAAGCAGATCGCGCACAACTACAGCTTCGCTAAAAAATATAAAAACATCATCACAAAGCTGGATGAAGCCGGCTCCTACGGCAATGCCGTTACGCTCTGCTACTATGGGAAACAGCCACTTTCCTATTTTACGATTGGACAAAACGTGCCAGAGGATATTCGCAGGGCGGATATGGATGTGGTAATCGACATGCTGTTGAGGATTTCGAGATGAGTGATCAAGCAGAAAAACTGAGAGAACTTGCCCAAAAAACGGAAAAGGAAGCCGAAAGCGCCGAAAAGACAGACGGTCAGGAGAAACAAAACGCGGTCACCATGGCGATCAGCAGCGGAAAAGGCGGCACAGGCAAGACCTGCTTTTGCGTCAACTTTTCCATCGCGCTTGCCTTGGCGGGCAAACGCGTGCTTGTTGTGGACGCCGACTTCGGGCTTTCCAATCTGGATGTGATGTACGGCACGAAGCCCGAATACAATCTAAGTCATGTGCTGCGCGGAGAAAAGACGATCGGCGAGATCGTCTGCCGCGGCTATGGCGGCGTATATTATATTGCGGGCGGCGCGGGAGCAAAGGAGCTGCTTTCCATCGGCAAGCGGGAAATGCGCAGCGTTTTGAAGCAGACCGTCCATATGGACGACGAATACGACTATGTGATTTTTGACTGCGGAGCGGGCGTGAATCCGCAGGTGCTCTACATCACCTCCTTCTGCGACGAGAGTCTGCTTGTGATGACGCCGGAGCCGACCGCCGTGACGGACGCATTTGTGCTGGTCAAGAGTATACAGGGTCTGCGCCATGCGCCGCCGGTACGCTTTGTGATGAACCGTGTCGATTCCTTAATAGAGGCCGTTACGATTGCGCATACTTTCAAAAATGTATGCAGTAAATATCTTTCATGTGAGCTTGGCTATCTTGGCTATGTTTCTTATGACAAAAACATGGTAAAATCTATAAAGGCACAGGCGCCTATCATCATCAGCAACCCAAGCAGTAAGGCCGCCAAGGACATCCGCGATTTGGCAATGAACTATGCGAACATCAGTAAAAGAAGTTTCAGAGGGGGCTTACATCAATATATAGATCGGGTTATAATGAAGCATGAACAATAATCCTAAGGACGTGTCTGAACGCTATTCGCAGTTTGTGTCAACCTCCGGCGCGGCGCACGATTCCGCCGATACGCAGGAGGAGAGCAGACGCGCGCAAACGAAGGACGATGCGGAGCAGCTTTGGATGCAATATCGAAAAAACAGATCCATCGAAAATAAAAACCGGCTGGTCATTCACTATGTGCCGCTGGTCAATCGGATCGTGTCGCGCATTGTGCCGATGTATACCGCCGGCACAAGCTATGAAGATCTGGTCGGCTATGGCGTGCTGGGCTTGATCGACGCTGTGGACAAGTTTTCAACGGAACGGAACGTGCGCTTTGAAACCTATGCCATTAAACGGATCAAGGGCGAGATCATCGACAGTATGCGCAAGCAGGACTGGGCGCCCGCCAGTCTTCGGGGACGCATCAAAAGGATTGAACGGGCATACGAGCAGCTCGAGGCGGAGGGAGAAGACGCAAACGACGAGGATGTGGCCGAGCTTTTGGGACTGGATGTGCAGCAGGTGCGGCAGGCTTCGGAAAAAGCGTATATGTTCAACGTACTTCACTTTGAGACCTTGATCAGCAATGCCGTAGAAAACGGCGACGGACCTTTCCTTGAAAGCATCAGCGGCGACGATACCGACGAGCACCCCGAGCACCTGCTCGAAAAGCGGGAGCTTAGCGCCGTAATCAGCGACGCGATCGAAAAGCTGACGGAGAAGGAAAGGCAGATCATCACGCTCTATTATTACGACGAGCTGATGCTCAAGGACATCGCGGCGCTTATGCGCGTCACGCCCGCGCGCGTTTCTCAGATTCATGCGCGCGCGCTGGACAAGATAAAAAAAGAAATCAAAACGTATTTTGGCGGAGCAGCCATCTGAAGCAAAACGCGTAAGAAAGCAATCGGGCTTTCCCCTACATCCGTATATATAAGTATATCGTACAGGAGAGGCAGATGGATACTGAGAGTAATCCGAAATCCGAAGAAAAGAACGGTACGCCGTTTTGGAAACTGCTCCATAGCGAAGCGAACGAAGCGCCGGAAAGCATAAACGAAAACTCGTTTTTGCTGGAGTATAATAGCGACGGCGTTTATTTGACGCTTGATTTGATGAGCGCGCCCACGGAAAACGAACAGCGCGCCTTAATCGAGCATCTGACGCGTAAGCGGATCTACGGCGTGAATATGAATCTTCTCTCGGGCAACCTGATGAACAAGGATAAAAAGCCGATTCGCATTGCGCCGGAGCAGGACGAAAATCACTATGACGAGTCCTATACGCTTAGCGTAGAGGACAACCAGATGAGCGCGTATATTACCGTCCTGCCGCCCGAGCCGGATGGGCGGCGTCTGCTCAGCTATCAACGGATGCTTACGGAAATCAAAAGCCAGTATCATATCGGCTACGGCATCATAGAGGATGCGATCCACGACTTGATCGATCAGCAAATTTATTACCAGAAGGTGCTTGTAGCAAAAGGGAAACCTCCGGTGACCGGCAAGGATGGAGAACTGATCTATCATTTTGAAAAAAGGCGCAAGGAAGGGGAATACCGTATCCGTGCGATCAGCGAGGACGAGGAGGACGGGCGGATCGACTATAAAGATCTCGACCTGTTTGAGCCTGTGGTACAGGATCAGCTTTTGGTGACGAAGATTCCACCCGAAGCGGGCGAGGACGGCTTTACGGTGCTGGGCAATGTGATCCCGGCGGAGTCGGGAAGACTCTATAACCTTCCGCAGGGGAAAAACACCTATGTTTCGGAGGATAAATTAAAGCTGCATTCGGCGGTGACGGGTCGCGTATATGTAGAGAAGGAGAGGGTAGAGGTCTCCAGCATCTATACGGTAGAGGGGAATCTCGGCATTTCAGTCGGGAATCTTTCCTTTGACGGCGATATCCTGGTGCGGGGCAATGTTGAGAGCGGCTATACCGTGAAGGCGACGGGCAACATTGAGGTCACAGGAACGATCGAATCGGCGATTATGGAGGCAGGCGCCAATATTATCGCCTACGGCGGAATACAGGGCGGGGGGAAAGGAACGGTTACCGCACACAACAGCGTATACGCCAGATTCATGGAATATGCGACCGTGAGCGCCGAGGCGATGGTGGTTGCAGAGAGCATACTGAACTGCGAAATTAGCTGCAACGGCTTTATCGAGGTACTCAACGGCAGAGGCAACATCATCGGCGGAAACCTGTCCGCCGCAAATTACATTGCCGCCCGCTATATCGGGACGCAGGGCGGCTGCAAAACCTATCTTGAGGTCGGCGTTTCCGCCGCCATGAAGGAGCGGACAAAGGATCTGGAAAAACAGCTCAACAAGCTTTCGCAGATTATTCTTTCCCTCCAGCGCATTGTCGCGACTCCGGTTTCCGCCAACCAGCCGGAGCACATCAAGCAGGAGCGTATGGATACTGTGCGAAAGCTGCTCTCGGCAAAGGAGAGCAAGAAACAAAAGGAAGTTGATCTGGAACGCTACAAGGCCATGGTAGAGCGAACCAGCACCGGACAGGTTCACGCGCTGATGCTCACCTATCCGGGCGTTAATATCGTAATTGGAAGTCTTCGATATGCCGTGCGCGCCGAAATATCCTATGCCACCTTCAGACCCGTGGAAAACGAGATACGCTTTACCAGTTGCCGCTTCAAAAAAGTTCCCGAAAAGATGCCGAGACTGAAGAAATGAGGCTCCTATGCTAAAACCGATCGATATGCCGACAGTTACACAGCATTCCGTGGATCTTGTGCAAAGCGCGCAGGAGCAGCATCTTCGCGCCGAGATTGCCAACGCGCACGCGAACCGGATGGATCGCCAAAGCGTAGCGAACCTGACGCAGACCGTAACAGAAGCGGAAAAGACAGAGCAGAAGCGTGTCAATGAGAAGAAGGAGAGCGACGCGCGCGAGCGGGAAAGAAGGAAGAAGGAAGAACAGCAGCGGGAGGAAGCAAAGCTTCCAAACGTCGGCTTTGAAAGTGAAAAAAGACTGGACATAAGAATATGATCTCGCATAAACCGATAGAGCCGCAGACGATTTAGAGACTGCGGAAAAATTTTTTGTTTTGATGAAAAATTTGAAATAAACCTTAACTAAAACATAAAATAACCGATAACAAACATAGAGGGACTGCCATAAGACGCGAGAGGCGGGAAAGGATGGAAACCCATGATTCGTGGACTGTATCTTTCGGGCACGGGAATGCTCACACAGCGTAATAAAATGGATGTGATCACCAACAATATCGCCAATGCGGATACGCCCGGCTTTCGCGAAGAAAAAATGCTCTCCCGCTCGTTTAAGGATATGCTCCTTGAGAGACAAAACGATCCCGCCGTGGTGCGCGCAGAGCGCGAGGTGGGGCCGCTCGGTACGGGAATCCATGTTGACGAGATCACGCTCTCCTTTACGCAGGGCGCGGTAGAGCAGACGGAGCTGAGTACCGATATGGCCATTGAGGGAGACGGCTTCTTTGTGGTCAATACCCCCAACGGCGAGCGCTATACTCGCGCCGGCAACTTCCACTTAACGTCGGAAGGAAAGCTCGTTGATTCCGAAGGGAACAGCGTACAGGGGACAGGCGGAGAGATCACCCTCCAAAGCGACCGGTTCATCGTAAAGGCGAACGGCACCATCTATGACGAGAATACCGGCAACGAGGTCGGCAAGCTTCGCATTGTGGAATTCACTACGCCCGAAAACCTTCGTGAAGAAGCGGGTACACGCTTTTACGCCTATGGCGACGCGGGAATGAAGGATGCGGAAAAAAGTCAGGTGCTCCAAGGCTATATCGAGGCAAGCAACGTCGATACGGCCCAGCAGATGGTCGATATGATTATCGCGAGCCGCGCGTATGAAAGCAGCCAGAAGGCGGTCGGCATGATCGATGAAACACTGGACAGCGCTGTCAACAGTATTGCCAGATTTTAACGCGCGAGGCGTGTAAGGAAAGGTCAAAGGCAAATGATACAGTCGAGATATACGGCGAAAAGCGGCATGATCGCCATGCAGCAGCGGCTCAATACGATCGGCAACAATATCGCCAATATTGATACGATCGGCTTCAAAAACTCCCGCGCGGATTTTAAGTCGCTGATGTACAGCGAGCTTGAGCGTCCGGTTCAGCCGCAGGACGACTTGAATCTGAACAGGGGGGTCGGCGTGACGCTTGGCGCGACGACGAAATCCTTTTTGCCGGGCGCGGCAATCACGACCGACTATCCTCTCGACTGCATGATCGAGGGCGACGGCTTTTTTACAGTGCAGAACGCGAACGGAGATAAATTTTACACAAGAGCCGGAAATTTCTCCCTCTCTGTCGAAGGGAACAACACCTATCTGGTGACTTCAGACGGCTATTATGTGGTGGATAAAAGCGGCAATAAGTTCAATACGCAGGGCGTAAGCGTGGACGATGTTTCCATCAAGAGCGACGGCACGATGATTATTTCCAAAACCACTAACGGCGTTACGAAGGATATCGAGGTAGGGAAGCTCGGGCTTGTCAAATTTAGAAACAGGCAGGGACTTGAAGCCGTGGGCAGCAACAAGTATATCGCGACCGACGCTTCGGGCGCGGCGCAGGAGGATACCGTTTCGACCGTCATGCAGGGCTATCAGGAAGGCTCCAACACAGACCTTGCGACCGAGATGACGAGACTTATCCGTACACAAAGGGCGTTTTCTCTGGTTTCAAGGGCGTTTACGACCGCGGACGATATGGATCATCAGGCGAATACGATACGCGGCTAAGGTTCCGCGTTCGTGTTGATTAAGCATAAAGGAGAAGGACGGTATGGCGATCAAAAAGTGTAAGGGCTGCGGAGCGTTATTTGACAGCATGGGTCTGCCCTTCTGCGGCAAATGTATGCAGGAGATCGATTATAAATACAAGATCGTCAGAGACTACCTTTACGATAATCCGAACGAAACGATCGAGCAGGTCAGCGCGCAGACGGATACGCCGGAGTGGATGATCATGTATTTCCTTCGTGACGGCAGGCTCAACATGGCGAACGCA
>CAZNJN010000085.1:0-943 GCA_964573365.1 uncultured Oscillospiraceae bacterium | reverse complement strand
CGCAAGCGGTCTGCTCAAATGCGAAAAATGCGGCAAGCCGGTCACGACCGGAAGGTTTTGCCCGGAGTGCGCTGCAAAGCTGGGGAATAAGATCCAAGGCGCGATCCCCAAGCCCGCGGCGCCCAAACGGGAGGAAATCAACGCAAACGGAAAGATGCATACGGAAACGGGCAGATAAAACAAATAACAGTTTGGAGCCGCCGGACGCGGCGCTTGTAAACGGAGGTAGGGGAAAATGAAAATCAATGAGGTCTATTCGGTTGTCGGTCAGTATAACCAAAGCCGGATACAGCGCACGCAGACGCAGAAGCAAAGCGCCATAGGGGCGGATAAGCTTGAGCTTTCTTCCTTTGCAAAAATCTATTCGGACGCTATGGCGAGCGCAAGGGAGAGCGCGCAAAGCGAGGATCCTGCTTACAGCGCGCATCTGCAGGATGTGACGGCGCGCTTTGAAAGCGGAGCTTATGAAGTGAGCGCGCAGGAGATCAGCGCGAAAATGCTGGGCAATCTCTAAACGGAGCCGCATGAGCATGATCGAGCGGATTCTTGAAAAAATCTTAAAGCTGAATACGATCTATACATCGCTTCTTGAGCTTGCAAAAGAGAAAACGGAGGTTCTCAAGGGCAAGGACTACGAGGCCGTAGGTCGCATAACCGAAAAAGAGCAAAACGCGATCGATCTTGCGAGGGCGACGGAACGGGAACGAATGGACTGCGTGGAGCTGCTCGCAAAAGAATGGGGCATGGACGCCGAACGAATCACCGCCGCCATGCTCATTGGAAAGTGCGATACGGACAAGGCAAAAAAGATGGGTGAGGCGGTAAGCGCGCTCTCCTCGACACTGCGGACGCTGAAAGAGCAAAACGAAAAAAACGCGCGGCTTTTGGAAATCAAACTGCGCATGACCTCTTTTATCTTAGACGCTGCGCGCGAGGGCGGCAG
>CAZNJN010000084.1:0-8516 GCA_964573365.1 uncultured Oscillospiraceae bacterium | reverse complement strand
TGGTATTATCACTGGCGTCGGCCTGCACCGAAAGCATCATTATCGAGCTGTTTGAAAGCGCTTGAATATTAAGCTCCATAAGAAGGGGCTTATCGCATTTTTCCGGCAGGCTGAGCGAAGCCGTGGCGAGCGCGGAGTCCACGTCGGAATATTTTTTATCCAGATCAACGCCGTAATCAAACTGCATCATGACCATGGACGCGCCGCTTGAGGAGGTGGAATAGAGCATTGAGATTTCCGTGATGTTAGCGAGGGAACTTTCAATGACGTCTGTAACCATCGAATCGACCTCGGAAGGCGTTGCGTTGCGATAGTTTGTCATGATCATCAAAATCGGCATTTCCATCGCGGGCATGGATTCAAGCGGCATATTGAGCACGGACGAAAAGCCGAACACAAACAGGCTTACCACGCAAAGCAATATACATACGGGTCTTTTGATTGAAAACTTTGGAAGAGAAAACATAAGCTCGCCTTTACTCGATGACTTCGATCGTGTCGTCGGTGCTTGTAGAAGAATCTGTCGCCGTCAAGGCCTCGCAGCTTACCGGTGAACCGTTATGCAGCTCCGGGTGCCATGTGGTGATTATGGCATCATCCTTGACAATGCCGCTTAGGATTTCCACATCTGTGCGCGTTGACATGCCAAGCTCCAAATCGCAGCGCACGGCGGTTCCGTCACGGTAAACAAGCACATAAGGCTGATTTTCGTCATATTCGATATAGTTGAGGGGCAGGCACAATACATGCTTTGCTTCCGCAGTGGCAGTGCGAACCTTGACTACCATGCCGGTGCGCTCAATGCCGCAATCAAGCGGCAATGACGCCTTTGCGGCATAAAGACCGCTTCCGGCGGAGGTGGCGTTGGCAAGCTCGCTGATTGTAGCGTTTATGCTTTTATCGCCGGCAATCACGGTAATAGGGGAGCCTATGACCAAGGCGTCTATCGCATCCTCGGATACGCTGAAGGTAATGACCGGCGCGGTATGATCCGCTGCAATCACATACATGGGCGCGGCGGAAGAAGCAAAATTGCTCACCGTTGCGTTTTTGGTAGTGATCGTACCGGAAACCGGCGCGAATATTTTGCATTTTTCAAGATTCTTTTGCGCGGTATCTACGTTGCGCTGCGCATTGTCGCAACTGAGCTTGAGTGTGGCGAGGGTGATCCCGTTGAGCATCTGGGTTTCCGAGGCGCCGAGCGTATCGCTTATGCCATAGGTTTTGGCGTAATAATCGTAGTTTTTGGTGATGCTGCGTATGGAGCTGTCGATCGTGCTTGCCTGTGTGTCGTACTGTTTTTCATAGGTTTTCAGAGCGGTTTGCGCCTGTTTTTCGGCAGAGGCAGAAGTGGCAAGCGCGCTGTAGGCGGCGCTGTAGCTGAGCTGCTGGTTATACACTTCGGTGCTAAGGGCAAGCTTGTTTTGCAAAATGGTACTGACCGTAGCATCAATCTGCGGACTTGCTTCGCCCGTAACAAAGGCAGCAAATCCATCGCTGCTGATGCCGCTTGCAGAGAATTCCGGATCGGCACTGTACCAGGCGGCGGCCTTGGCAAGCGTCTCGGCGCTCACGGTTGCGTAGGCGCTCTGCGCTTTGTTTTTTGCAGAGGTTGCGTCCCAAAGCGCTACGGTATAGCTGTCGAGCGAATCGTTAAGCTGAGAACCGCTGCGCAGAGTCTCATAGTACTTATCAAGCAGATCATCGAGCGTTTTGCTGTTGGTGAGCTGCTTCGTTTGATATGCGCTGCCTTCGGTGGAAATCGTCTGGGTTGCTTTTGTCTGCTGATAGCTCAAATTCGCAGCCGCCAAGCCGGACTGTGCGCTTAAGAGAGCATTTTGCATATCGACCGAGTCTACCTCCATCAAAAGCTCGCCTTCTGAAACATATTCGCCGACATTTTTATAGGTGGCAATGATCTTTGCGGGTACCTCTGAAAAAATGTTGATAGACGTACCGGATTCAACATGTCCCACAAATTCGGTTTCGCGGCTTAAATCCATATACTGTGGATAATCGATCTGGACATCGATGGCATTTAACGCTTTGTCACTGTCGGCATTCGGATCGGGCTTGGAACAGCCGGAAAAGCAAATGCAGATAAGCAGAGAGAACAGAACCAATAAAGAAAGTCGGGATAGTTTCATATGTATACCTTCATATTATAATTTCAACGCTTAATATTACTATATTAAGCCGTGATATGCAATCGCGAATTGAAGAAAAACAGGGGGAGGCGTTTTTCTCCCCCTGCCGTTATGCATTGAGATTTATATAGGTGCTCAAGGCTGTAAAAGAATCTGCGCGAGCGCCGAATCCTTGCCCAGAATAATGGTCTTTTCACTGCCGCTCAAGGACTGCTCAAGCGCGTCGAGCGTGCGCGTGAAGGAATAGAAGCTTTGCTTTTCGTCGGTATCGTAGGCTTCTGCAAGGCGGCGCATGTATTCCTGCTCGCCCTCTGCTTCCAGTTTAGCGGCGTTTGCCTGCGCGTTTGATACGATAATGTTGACCTGCTTATCCACATCGTTGCGGATGATGGAAGCTTCGTATTCGCCATCCGCCATATATTTTTCAGCGATCTGATTTCGTTCGGAGATCATGCGAGCGTAAACAGCCTGCTCGTTTGCCTCCGGCAGGTCAAGCCTTTTGATCTTGACATCCACCACGCGGATGCCGTAATTCAAAGATAGACGCGACACATTTTCCGTGATCCCTTCATAAATGTCGTTGCGCTTTTCCGCGTCATCCTCGTTGATAATATCCTTTTGCGCCAAAGTACCCATAACGTTTTTCAAAGCATTGTAGGTAAGCGCGTCAAGGCGCTGCTCGGCGACGGCGGTATTGCCAAGCGTCTGATAAAACAGAAGCGGGTCTTCGATCTGCCAGAGCACATAGCTGTCCACGGTCAAATTCTGCTTATCTGCCGTCAGCACCTCCGAAGGCGAAATGTCATAAAGCATGACAGCCTTGGGGAAGGTTTTGATGGAGTCGAGGAAGGGAATCTTAAAATAGAGACCGGAGTTTTCGGCAGTTTGTATGATCTTTTGAAAGCGAACCACGCAGGCATATTCGTTTTCTTCTACAATGTAAAGACCGGAACCAAGGGCGATGAGGAGTACCAAGGCAAGTACGATCAATAATACGGTTTTAGCTTTCATTGCCGGCAGCTCCTTTCACCGTGCTCTGATTGCCGCTTACGAAGCTTTCAAGAGGCAGCATCTTTTCTATGCCGTTAGTCTCCGAAGCGTCGATGTAGACCTTTACGCCCGGAAGCGTCTTTTCGATAGCCTCATAGTACATACGCGAGCGCGTGATCTGCGGGTTTCGAGAATACTCTTCATACATCGCCTCAAACATGGCGACCTGCTCTACCGCCTCGTTGATACGCTTTTGCTTGAGATACTCGGCGTTCTGCGTCAGCTTGTCCGCCTGCGCCTGCGCGGAAGGAAGCTCGGCGTTTCGATACGCTTTCGCTTCATTAATCATCGTTTCCGCGCCCTGCTTTGCGGTCTCCACCGCCTTAAAAGCTTCGGTAACCTCGGCTGTAGGCGGCTCGCTGTCTTGAATTTTTACGTCCGTGAGCATAAGACCCACGTCGTATTCTTCCAAAATTTCCGTAATCATATCCTTTACCTGCATTTGCACCGCCTCTTTGCCGTCCGTAAGCACGGAATCGACGGGCGTAGAGCCTACGACGTTGCGCACCTGACTTTGAACAAGATTCTTCAGGATCATCTCAGGCTTATAAGAGCTGAAAAGATACTTCACAGGGTCGGAAACCTTATATTCAACAAAAAAATCTACATTTACAATGTTGTAGTCGCCGGTGATCATTTTGCTCTCGTCCTCATAGACGTCGTATTCATTGGCGTCGCTAGGAGAGGAACGGTAGCCAAGCTCGATTTTTTGATACATATTTACATTGACTTTATGAGCTTGCTGAATACCGAAGGGCAGCATAAAATGAATCCCTGCATTGGTAACGTTTGTAACCTTACCGAAGGTGGTCACAACCGCCTGCTGCTTATCATCCACGGTGTACCAAAAAGTGGCGGAGAAAAGAAGAAGGACAATCAGGATCGCGACCGGAACGATGAATTTTTTGACTTTGCGACCAAAGCCGGCGCCGCGTTCCGGTTGACGGCCGCCGTTTTCTTCGTTGTTTGCTGTCATGGCAAATCCTTTCCACAACGCTGTTTTGACACGCTGTATTAAAAACTATACATAATTTCGCCAGAATTCTCAACGCCCTGCATGGAAAAGAAATGTGACGCAATCGTGAACTATGAATTCAAAGCCGCACAATAGCTTTATTGCGAACTAACGAAAAAGACCACGGGTCAAGCAATGTAACCCATGGCCTTTTTTGTAGAATGCTTAATGCCTGAAGGTACCCATTCGCGTATACTTGAGTCCCTTGTTGCCGTTGATCTCGTTGACGATATTCAGGCACTCACCAAAGCGCTGATAGTGTACGATCTCACGTTCGCGCAGAAAACGAAGTGGATTCAAAAGTGAATCATCATCGGTAAGCGTCATCAAATGCTCATAGGTGGCGCGAGCCTTTTGCTCTGCTGCCATATCCTCTGATAAATCTGCCGCGGGATCGCCCGTACAGGCGATGTATGAGGCTGTAAAGGGTACACCATTAGGATCGCAGGGGAAAACGCCGTGATTATGCATCGTATAGTATCCGCCAAGACCTGCCGCCTCCAAGTCCTCCAGACTGGCATCGCGCATACACTGATAGATCATGGTGCCGATCATTTCCCAATGACCAAGTTCTTCAGTACCGATGTCGTTACAGGTTGCTCTGCAGCGAGCGTCCGGCATCGAAAAGCGCTGTGTGAGATAACGCATACCGGCGCCCAGTTCGGAATCCGGACCACCGTATTGCGCCATAAGCGCCTTTGCCATGTGCAGATCAGTCGCGGTGATATTGACGGGGTATTCCAGCTTTTTCATATAAACCCACATAGTTGTTCCTCCTTATTCCCACGGCCATGGATCATGGACGTAGCAGCCGGTCTCCGTAGGAGAATGACCGAAGTTCATGAGCGGTCCGTACAGCGATTCATATAGGGTCATAGCTTCCTTCAAGCGATCGCCATAGCAGATATAATCCCGCTTGGCGGACTCGTCATTCGGTTTTGTGTCGAGGTAAAGGTTGAACTCTACACAGACAAACTGCAGCTCGCTGATAAGATTGAGTAATTCAGCTTGAGACATCTTATTATCCTCCTCAGTTGACAAGCTCTGGAAACATGGTTCCACGCTCAAACGCTTCCTCCGGACTAAAGCCATATACATATACCTGCTCCTCGATAAAAACGTGAGGTGAAGACGAGCTTTCTACGGCTTTGCTGCAGGAAACGCTTTCCTGCGTAGCACACGCTTCACCAGCGCATATCGTGACGGTCTGCATATCGGCATCCTCGCCGGTGCGAGCGCACATATTCATGTTGCAATACACACTTACTCCTCCTTTATATAGGACTGATGGTTGTTCTTCTGCATACTATGCATAAAACAAAAGAGAGGTGAGCTGAAAAAAAGAAAAGTCGATATGTGCCGCTTTTTTGGTCAAAAACATGTGGAAAGTATGAGGAAAACACATTGCAATCATACATGCAATATGATATTCTGTTATGACTGCTGTATGCTTTATGACGACAGTGGTCAAGTTATTAGTTGGAGGATTCATCATGGCTACGATGGAAAAAATGGCGGGCAGCAAAGTTAAGCTGACGGTCGAAATTGATGCGGAGCGCTTTGAACAGGCAACGCAGCAGGCATATTATAAAACTGCAAAAAAGTATAGTGTTCCCGGTTTCCGCAAGGGAAAAGCGCCGCGCAAGGTAATTGAGAACATGTATGGACCGCTGGTTTTCTTTGACGACGCCTTTGACATCGTCTATCCGGAAATCTATGCCGCGGCATTGAAAGAAAACGATGTGGAACCTGTTGGCCGTCCCGATATCTCCATCCTTGAGATCGGCTCCTATACGGAAAAAAAGCCGGTCGTATTTGCGGCGGAGATTCCTGTATTTCCGGAGGTTAAGCTTGGCAAGTACAAGGGTATAGAAGTTGAAAAGCCCGAGTATAATGTTACGGATGAAATGGTAGAGGAAAAGATCCAGCAGGAACGCGAAAAGCTGGCTCGTTTTGTCGATGTAGAGCGTCCCGTGGAGAACAATGACGAGGTTAATCTGGACTATTCCGGCAGCGTAGGCGGCGTCAAATTTGACGGAGGCAGCGCCGAAGGTCAAAACCTTGTGATCGGCTCCGGCATGTTTATTCCGGGTTTTGAAGAAAAGCTGATCGGTATGCAAAACGGCGAGGAAAGGGATATTACCTTGACCTTCCCCGAGGATTATCACGCGAAGGATCTGGCTGGAAAAGAATCCGTGTTCCATGTTAAGATCAACAGCATCCGCGTGAAGGAGTTGCCCGAGCTGGACGACGAATTTGCGAAGGATGTTTCTTCCTTTGATACCCTCAAAGAACTGCGCGAAGCAAAAAGAGAAGAAATTGAAAAACAGTATGCTCAGCAGGCTACTACGCAGAAGGAAAACGAGGCTATCGCGAAAATCGTTGAGAACACGGAAATGGATGTCCCCGAGGCTATGGTCGAAAGACAGACGGACTATATGCTGCAGGATATCGCCTATCGTCTTTCTATGCAGGGAATGCGGCTTGAGGATTATTGCAAGTATACCGGCATGACGCTTGATTCTCTGCGTGCGCAGATGCATGACGATGCGCTTAACCGCGTTAAGGGACAAATCGTCATCGGTGAGATCACCAAGGCCGAGAAGGTTGAGGCAAGCGAGGCGGAAATCGATGTTAAGATCGAGGAATACGCCCAGCAGCTTAGCAAGACGGTCGAGGAGATCAAAAAGGATCTCAAGGATGACGATAAAAAGTATTTTGAGGAGCAGGTCGTGATGGATAAGACGATCGCGATCATCATGGATAGCGTAAAGGAAGTCAAAGCGAAAAAAGCTTCCAAGAAGAAAGACGATACGGAAGACGGCGAGGAGATCAAGCCGGAAAAGAAAGCATCGGCAAAGAAGAATGCGGCCAAGACGACCCAAGGCGAAGCCGAGGATGCGGGAAAGGCAGAGAAAAAGGCTACGAAAAAAGCGGTAAAGGAAGAGAAAAAAGACGAGAACGCATAATACAAAGCGTAAACATAGTAAAGGAGAAAGCTTATGAACCTTGTCCCGATGGTGATTGAGCAAAGCAACCGCGGAGAACGCTCCTATGATATTTATTCGCGTTTGCTCAAGGACAGAATCATATTTTTAGGGGGAGAGATTGACGATGACACCGCGAATCTGGTTGTCGCGCAAATGCTCTTTCTGGAAGCGGACGATCCGGATAAGGATATAAGCTTCTATATCAACAGCCCCGGAGGAAGCGTAACTGCGGGGATGGCGATTTACGATACAATGCAGTATATCAAGTGCGACGTTTCGACGATTTGCATCGGCATGGCGGCCAGCATGGGCGCTTTTCTGCTGATCGCGGGCGCTAAAGGAAAGCGCAAGGCTTTACCTAGCAGCGAGATCATGATTCACCAACCTCTGGGCGGCGCCAGCGGGCAGGCCTCCGATGTCGCGATTCATGCGGAGCATTTGATAAAGACAAAAAAGAAAATCAATGAAATCATAGCCGCACGCACCGGCCAAAGCGTAGAAAAAGTCGTCGCGGATACGGAACGCGATAATTTCTTAGACGCACAAGCCGCGCTTAACTATGGTATCGTAGACGAGATTATACCCCCGAGGAGATAAGCATGCCGAAAAACAACAATAGTGACGATAAAGGACAGGGACAGGTGCGTTGCTCGTTTTGCGGAAAGGCGCAAGATGAGGTGCATCGTGTTATTGCCGGCCCCGGAGTTTACATCTGTAACGAGTGCGTTGAACTTTGCCAGGAGATCATCGATGAGGATTCCGGCAATATTCAGCTCGATCTGACGGAGATTCCTAAGCCTCATGAGATCGTTTCTATCTTGGATGAATATGTCATAGGACAAAATGCGGCGAAAAAAGCGCTTGCCGTAGCAGTGTATAATCATTACAAGAGGATCAATTCTGATGTTAAGGCGGATGATGTGGAACTGAGCAAAAGCAACATCATCATGCTCGGGCCTACCGGTTGCGGCAAGACGATGCTTGCGCAGACGCTCGCCAAGATTCTTAATGTTCCCTTTGCCGTTGCTGATGCGACGTCGCTGACGGAAGCCGGATATGTGGGCGAGGATGTCGAGAATATCCTGCTTAAGCTCATTCAGGCGGCTGACTACGATGTGGAGCGCGCGCAAAAGGGCATTGTCTACATTGATGAGATTGACAAGATTGCCAGAAAGAGCGAAAATCCGTCAATTACGCGTGATGTAAGCGGAGAGGGCGTACAGCAGGCGCTACTGAAAATTATTGAAGGAACGATCGCGAGCGTGCCTCCGCAGGGAGGAAGAAAGCACCCGCATCAGGAGTTTATCCAGATTG
>CAZNJN010000083.1:0-8530 GCA_964573365.1 uncultured Oscillospiraceae bacterium | reverse complement strand
GTCTAAAGCTCAGCAGCCTGTCAAGTCCATGGTTTAGATGATCGCTTACTGAGGAGCCCCCATTTTCTTGCATCCCTGTGTAGTTTAAGCTATAGCCCACAGACAAATAAAAAAAGGCGGCCGCATCTGCGGTCGCCTTCTACAATCAGCAAAGGGAAAAGATCACCTTGCTGTTGCGTACAAGAGTGAGTCTGCGCTTACGCGCCCTGCTTTGCCGCCTCAAAATCCGCTTCGATCTGCGCGCTCGGCGCTTTGGTGAGCAGCGAAACAACGACAATGCAGAGGCAGGAGAAGAGGAAGGCGGGCAGCAGCTCGTAGATGCCGAATACGCCGCCCATGGGCTTGAGCACCAGCTTCCAGAGGAAAACCATGCCGCCGCCGCCGACCATGCCGGCGATCGCGCCCGCGCGGTTAATGCGCTTCCAGAAGAGGCTGAAGATCATCAGCGGCCCGAAGGTCGCGCCAAAGCCCGCCCAGGCAAAGGATACGATGGTAAAGATGACGCTGTTCTCGTCCAGCGCGATCACAATGGCAATAAGCGCAATGACGATAAGCGTAATGCGCGAAACAACCATAACTTCCTTGTCGCTTGCCTTTTTCTTGATCAAGCCTTGATAGACGTTCTTCGCAAAGGCGGAGGCGGCGATCAAAAGATAGGAGTCGGAGGAGCTGATTGTCGCTGCGAGAATGCCAGCCATAATAAAGCCGGCAAGCAGCGGGGGCAAAAAGCTCTTAGAGAGCAGGATGAATACGCTTTCCGCTTCGCTCGCCGTCGAAAGGGCGGCGGGGAACACTGCGCGGCCGATCAAGCCGATCAGAACGGCGGCGCCCAGAGAGATCAGCACCCATACGGTAGCGATGCGGCGGGAACGCACAAGCTCTTCCTCTTTGCGGATCGCCATAAAGCGAAGAAGCACCTGCGGCATACCGAAATAGCCAAGTCCCCATGAGAGCGTCGAAACGACGGTAAGAAAGCCGTATTTGCTCGCCTCGCCGAACACAGGCGCGCCGTTTGATACCACCTGTACCCCGTTTTCCACAGTAGGACTTGCGATGCCGAAAAACTGAAGAAAGCCGGGGATGGAGCGCGAATTTTCCATGACCGCGTCAAAGCCGCCCGCATGGGAGCTGCCGATCGCAAGCACGACAATCAAGGCGATGATCATGACGATCGCCTGCATAAAGTCGGATGCGCTCTCCGCCAGGAAGCCGCCAAGGATGGTATAGGTAAGCACGAACACCGCGCCAAGGATCATCATGGTGACATAGTTGGCGCCAAAGAGCGTGGAGAAGAGCTTACCGCAGGTCACAAGGCAGCTTGAAGCGTAAACGCAGAAGAAAATGAGGATGAAGGCGGCAGCAACCGTCATAATGACCTTTTTCTTTTCATGGAAACGGCGACTGAAAAAGTCGGGTAGCGTGATTGCGTCCACACGCACGCTGTAGCGGCGCAGACGCTTTGCCGTGATCAGCCAGTTGAGATAGGTGCCAAGCGCCAAACCGACAGCCGTCCAGAAGGCGTCGGCCAAGCCGCACCAGTAGGCGACGCCGGGCAGACCCATCAAAAGCCAGCCGCTCATATCGGAGGCTTCCGCGCTCATCGCCGTCACCCAGGGGCCTAAGGTACGTCCGCCCAGAAAATAGTTTTCCGAGCTTTCGTTGGCGCGGCGCGCAAACGCGAAGCCGATGCCGATGACCGCCAGCATATAGACGATCATTGCGATCAGAATTTGAAGTGTTGAAGAATCCATAAAATACCCTTCCCTTACTTGATCTGTTTTGATTTCCCTAAAACCTAACGCCTCTATTATACGTTGACAAAAAAACGAACGCAATATAGAACGGCGTACAGACTATGTTCTGTACGCTATAGGACGAAACTATAAGTTTTATAAGATAAAGTAGGGAATTATAACAAGACGAACGACTTTACAGAAAACAGGCAAATAATATATCATACGCGGTAGGACGCCATAAAGCGCGGAAGCATCTGCTCGGCGTACTGTTTGAGCGAATAGCTGCCCTCGCATAAGCACCAGTCATAAAGCAGCGCGCGCTCGCAAAGGGCGTAGGTCTTGACGATCTCGTTGGCGGAGTAGGCGGCGTTCAGCTCGCCCTTATTCAAGCCCTCGATCACGATCTGCCGAAGCAGCTTATAGTAGGTTCGGTTGTGATCCATCAGGTGCTTGTCGCCCTTGGTGATGAGCTGCGAGGAATAGAGCTGCGCGAGAAGGTCGAGCGGCACGCTGTTTTCGATCATATTGAAAAGCTCGAAGTTGAGCTTTAGCAGCTTGTCAAAGGCGTTCATGGCGGGATCGAGCGTACCCTTGAGCTGGGCGTACTTCGCGTCGAACAAAATGGAAAGGGAGCTTAAAAGCGCATCCTTGCCTTCAAAATAATGGTAGAAGGAGCCCTTGGAGGTGGCGGAGGCGGCGATGATGTCCTCTACGGTCGTGTTTTCATAGCCCTGCTCGTAAAAAAGCCGCCATGCCGCCGTCACGATCTTTTCTTTGGTATCGGCGCGCTTCATTTTTTACTCTCGTCCGTATCCTTCATGTAAAGGGAAGGCTTAACGACGCCCACATAGGGTACGTTGCGGTAAAAACCATCAAAGTCAAGGCCGTAGCCGACCACGAACTCATTGGGAATGATAAAGCCGACGTAGTCCGGAGAGATCGCGCACTCGCGGCGCTCGGGCTTATCGAGTAAACAGGCGATGCGAAGGCTTGCCGGCTCGCGCGCGCGAAGGAGCATGGTCAAATGGTTTAGCGTCAGTCCGCTGTCCATAATGTCCTCCACGATCAAAACGTGCCGCCCTGTGATGTTGCAGTCCAAGTCCTTGGCGATACGCACGATACCGCTTGTCTTGCGGCTGTTGCCGTAGCTGGAGATGGACATAAAGTCCATTTCGACCTGACAGGTCATCGCGCGTGAAAGATCGGAGAAAAACTGCACCGCGCCCTTTAGTATACACACCAGCACCACATCTTTTCCCTCGTAGTCAACGGAGATTTCCTTACCCATCTCCTTGATGCGCGCGCGTAACTGCTCCTCGCTGATGAGCACCTTTTCCATGTCCTTGTTGAGATCTGTCATGCTTTGACTGCCTCCCTGTTATTGTAAAAATTGTAGAGTCACTTTTTCGGTGTAAAAGTGACGCGTATAATGCTTTGTGTTTCCTTGCCCACGCGCGTCGCCTCCGCGCTGCAAAAGCCGGGCAGGAAAAGCACCTCGTCCTCCTTGCAGATCAAGGGGACGCCGCGATCGCTGCGCGCGACCTTGCGGTCGATAAAGTATTCCTTTAGCTTTTTATGCCCCGGCGCGTTCATCGGATGGATGCGGTCGCCGTGCCGTCTTAAGCGCACGAGCGCGCCATCTAAGCTTTTTGCGTCCATATAGGCGACGAAGCGATTCTCGCCAAAGCCGCCCGCGGGCAGCTCGGCTTTCTCACTCATAAAGCTGCCCAGCGAAGTAAGCGTTTGACCGTAAAGGACGAAGGGCGTCTCAAAATACTCAAGCTCCGCAACGCCTTGTCCAAAGCAAAGCAGCGTATAATCGATATAGGCGTCCACGCCCGGAAGCTGAAGCTTGGCGCCGGTACGTCCGCCTAAAAGAGCGATGAGCCGCTCAATATGCACGCGCTCGATATCCACCGCCGCGCCCGCCTCCCGAAGCGCCGCGCGCAGCGCGCGCGTAAGGATGGGCAGGGGCAGAGCCTTGAGGCTTTCGCGGTCAAAGCCTCCCTCGCGACGGGTCTGCTCTAAGGCTTCGTCCGCGATCGACTGCAAATAGCTTTCGTCGCGCAGCAGCAGCTCGCCCATGGAGCAGAGCGTCTTGACAAAGGCGGGATTGATATTGCTTTCCACATAGGGGACAAGCTCAAGGCGAAGTCTGTTTCGCGTGCCGCCCGTTTCGAGGTTTGTAGCGTCAACGCAGTAGGCGATGCCCTCATCGGTAAGATAGCGCTCCACATCGCTGCGCCGTACAAAAAGCAGGGGACGAATGATCTCCTCGCGCATGGGCAGCATACCGACCAGACCCGCAAGCCCCGTTCCGCGCGTCAGGTGCAGAAGAATGCTTTCCGCCTGATCATCCATGTGATGCGCAAGCGCGATACGCTCTGCATGCAGGTTCTTGGCGCAGTCGCGTAAAAATTTGTAGCGAACCTCGCGCCCCGCCTGCTCGAGCGTCCAGCCGTTTTCCCTGGCCAGACGCGGCACGTCCGCCCTTCTTGTGATGAGCGGCACGCCAAGCAGCTCGCAAAGCTCCTCCACAAAAGCCTGATCCCGGTCGGCGTCCTCGCCGCGTATGCCGTGATTGAGATGCGCGGCGGCAACCTTAAAGCCCATCGAGGGCGAGAGAGTCAAAAGCACATGCAGCAGCGCCACAGAATCGGGGCCGCCGCTTACGCCCACAAGCACAGTCTGACCGGGGGAAATGAGCTTGTAGGCGCTAATCGTAGATTGTACGGTCTCACGCATGTTTGTCTGCCTCCCGTTCATAAAAGTTTCAGAGGGCGAAAGCGGACGAAAGATTTTCGCCGCCGCGCGTTTTGTCGAAAAGACGCATAGTTAGATTTAAGTATACCCGCGCCCCGCCGGTTTGACAAGAGCGGCAAGCGAACATATAATTGTTCTTAAAAAGAAGCAAAAATCTATCGCAGAAGGAGCGTTTACAGGATATGAAGCTTGGCGTCGTGGGTCTTCCAAATGTTGGAAAGAGCACTTTATTCAACGCGATCACGAAGGCGGGCGCGCAGGCCGCCAATTATCCGTTTTGCACGATCGATCCCAACGTGGGCGTCGTCGCCGTGCCGGACGCGCGGCTTGACCGCCTTTCAGAAATGTATCATCCCGAAAAGTATACGCCCACAAGCATCGAGTTTGTGGACATTGCGGGACTTGTCAAGGACGCGCACCGCGGCGAAGGGCTTGGCAATAAGTTTCTTTCCCACATCCGCGAGGTGGACGCGATCGTGCATGTCGTGCGCTGCTTTGAGGATGAAAACATCGTGCATGTGGATGGCAGCGTCGATCCCGCGCGCGACATTGAAACGATCAATCTGGAGCTGATCTTCGCCGATATGGAAACGGTGGAAAAGCGGCTCGACAAGGCTCGCAAAAACTCCAAGAGCGGCGAAAAAAAATATCTGCACGAAATCGAGCTGCTTGAAAAAATGCAAAAGCAGCTTGAAAGCGGGAAGGCAGTGCGCGCCATGGCGCTTGACGAGGAGGAGAGCGAGATGGCGGAGGAAATGTTCCTTTTGACCACCAAGCCCGTGATCTATGTCGCCAACGTTTCCGAGGAGCAGTTTACGCCGCTTTCACCGTGTGCGCAGGTGCAGGCCGTGTTTGACGAGGCAAAGAAGGAGGGCGCGGGCGCGCTGATGATCTGCGCGAAGGTGGAGGAGGAGCTTTCTGAGCTAGACGAGGAGGAGAAGAAAGTGTTCCTTGAGGATATGGGGATCGGCGAGAGCGGCCTTGACCGACTGGTGAAGGAATGCTATTCACTGCTTGGCCTGATCAGCTACCTTACCGCGGGGCCGAAGGAGGTACGCGCGTGGACGATACAAAAGGGTACGAAAGCGCCGCAGGCGGCGGGGAAGATCCATACCGACTTTGAAAAAGGCTTTATCCGCGCGGAGATCGTTCCCTACGACGCGCTCATGGAGTATGGTTCCATGGCCGTATGCAAGGAAAAGGGACTCATTCGCTCAGAGGGCAAGGACTATGTGATGCAGGACGGCGACGTTACGCTTTTCCGCTTCAATGTATAAAAAACACATAGATTTTTACAGAAAATTGACAGACGATTGAAGCAGAATTACGCACTGCATAAAAATATAAGAGAAGAATCCTACCGAAAACGGCTGAATTCTTCTCTTTTTTCTGTTTTTCTGCGACCTGCGGATTGCTTTTGACAAAGATAAGAGTATAATGTGCCTAGCATTTGTCATTTTCGCAATGGCATGAAGCATGAAGGGAGAAATCATGGAAAATCAACTGCAAAAAAAGTATGGCCTGTTCACCGCCATATCGATGGTTGTGGGCATCGTCATCGGATCGGGCGTCTTTTTCAAGGCGACGAAGGTGCTTTCAAACAACAACGGCAGCATGGCGAAAAGTCTTTTGACTGTTATTATCGTCGGCCTTGTCATGCTGATCTGCTCGTATGTGTTTGCGACGCTTGCCAACCGCTATGAAAAAGTAAACGGCGTGGTGGACTACGCGGAAGCGGCGCTCGGGCCGCGTTACGGCTATTACATGGGCTGGTTTTTGACGACCATCTATTATCCTACGCTGACGACCTGCCTCGCGTGGATCAGCGCCCAATACACCTGCGCTCTTTTCGGCTTTGAAGCGGCGGGCGGCTACCATGTCGCTATCGGCGCTTTCTTTTTGATCGCGGACTACGCGCTCAACGCGCTTGCGCCTAAGCTGGGCGGGAAATTTCAGGTATCGACGACCGTTATCAAGCTGATCCCGCTTTGCTTGATGGCGGTCGTAGGCACGATCGCGGGCTTGACCAACGGCATGACCACCGAAGCGATGAACGCGGTCGTCCAGCCCGTTGAGGGCGGCGGCGGCGGTATGCTCGGCGCGATCGTGGCCTTCGCCTTCGCCTATGAGGGATGGATCATTGCCACAAGCATCAACGCGGAGATCAAGGATTCCAAAAAGAATCTGCCCCTTGCGCTTATCCTAGGCTCCGTAATCGTCATTGCGGTCTACGCCCTCTATTTTATCGGCCTTACGGGCGCCTTGAGCGTGAGTGATATTCTTGCAGCGGGCGGCGATCTGCCCAAGTTTGCGTTCTCCGCTCTCTTTGGCAAGGCTGCCGGCACGATCGTCTATGTGTTCATCGTGATCTCCTGCCTTGGCACGATGAACGGGCTGATGATGGGCTGCGTGCGCGGCGCGTATTCCATTGCGGCGCGCGGCGAGGGCGTCTGCCCCAAGGCGCTCGCACAGGTCGATCCGTACACCGGTATGCCCGGCAACTCCACTATCGTCGGACTGCTGCTTTGCGGCTTCTGGTATTTTTACTGGCAGGTATTCTTCATCGGCGGCTACGGTCCCTTCTTCTTCAACTGGGAGCCGGATGAACTGCCGATCATTACGCTCTATGCCGGTTATGTTCCCATCTTCATCTCGCTCATGAAAACGGGCAAGGATCTCGGCGTGTTCAAACGCTTCATCATGCCCGCGCTGGGCGTGATTAGCTGCTGCTTTATGGTATACTGCGCCTTCGTTTCCTACGGTGTTCAGGCTTGGTATTATCTGGCGGTATTCGTTGTCATCATGCTCATCGGCGTACCCTTTGCCAAGCATGGCAAGGCGAAGAAAGCGGCATAAGGGCAAAGAATTGCCGAAAAAAGCGGCTTTGGTATTTCAGACAAACAAAAGGACTGTGGCAAGCGGAAATCGCCACAGTCCTTTTTTTGATTGACCGTGAAAAAATCAGAGCAGCTTTTTGGTTTGCGTATATACGTCGCCGCTGCCAAGCGTGAGCACGAGATCGCCCTCCTGCATGTGCGCATCCAGATACGCGCGGATATCTTCAAAGCTGGAAAGATAGAGCGCTTTCTCGCCGTTTGCGCAGATCGCCTCGACCATATCGCGAGCGTGTACGCTGCCGTCGTCCGTTTCGCGTCCCGGGTAAATATCGGGTACGAGCACGGCGTCGGCGTAATGAAAGCAGCTCACGTCTTTGGTAAACAGGGTCTTTGCCCGCGTATAGCTGTTGCACTGAAAAACACAGTAGAGCTTATTGTGCCTGATTCGGTGTGCGGCGTCGAGCGCGGCGCGGATCTCCGCGGGGTGGTGGGCGTAGTCGTGGTAGAACTTTACGCCGTCGCGTTCGCCGTAAAACTCAAAGCGGCGGCGCGTATTGCGAAATTCAGAGAGCGCCTCCGCGATTTTTGAGGGGTGCGCGCCAAGCGCGAGCGCGACGACCGCCGCCGCGATGGAATCGATCACGATATGCTCGCCGGGAACATGCGTCACGACGCGCATGATTTTTTCGCCGCGATAGAGCAGGTCGAAGGAGGGCGCGCCCTCCCCGTCATAGCTGAGATTTGAAGGAACATAGTCCGCGTTTTTCATGCCGTAGCTGATAAAGCGGGAATGCGTCCTTGCATATTCGTCCATGAGAGAAGCAACTCTCTTATCGTCCGTGCAGCCGATCAAAAGACCGTCAGTTGGCAGCAGCGCAAGAAAGCGCCGGAACGCGTCCGTGATATGCTCGATATCCTTGTAGTAATCGAGATGATCGTTGTCGATGTTGTTGATGAGCGCGATCGTGGGGCGAAGCGTGAGAAAGCTTTCCACATACTCGCAAGCCTCGGTGATAAAAAGCTCATGCGAGCCGATCCGCGTGCCGCCCTGCATAAAATCCACAAAGCCGCCCACATGCACCGTGGCGTTGAGCGCGTCTTTTTCGCTGATGCGCGCGAGCATGGAGGTGATCGTCGTTTTGCCGTGGCAGCCCGCGATGCCGACGACCTGCTTATAGCCCTCGGACAGCTCGC
>CAZNJN010000082.1:0-8562 GCA_964573365.1 uncultured Oscillospiraceae bacterium | reverse complement strand
CCCGTATACACGATTTCCAGTCGTGCGCCTTAGACCAGCTCAGCCATCTCTCCATGTACTACTGCAACAACAAGTTTTTAGCGTACTGCAATATAATACACGATGCGGACAAAAATTGCAATAGTCATGTTCGGACTCAAAAATTGTATATTTTAAGTCAATCTACACATCAGGCTCGCCTTTTGGAAAATATTGATAAAGGGTACAAGGCATGCCGCCGTTGGAAAGCTTACGGCGCTTGTCCGCACGCTTGCCATAGATTCTCTCAAATTGTTGATGTGAAGTAATCACGTTGAAGGACCAGCTTGGCGCCGTATCAAACACGCTGCGCATTTCGCGGTATAGCTGCTCCGCTTCTTTTCGTTCCAGCATTCGTTCGCCATAGGGCGGATTGCAAACGATAATGCCGTTATTCTCCCTGCAATTGAGCGCAGATAAGGGCTTAACCGCCCATTCCAGCATAACGCCGGCTTTTTTTGCGTGTTTTTTGCATAGGTCGATGGAATGCGCGTCCACATCGCTCCCGAGTATCTGCACTTTAACGTCTCGTCGTATCAGATCCTCCGCTTGTTCACGCGCGATCGAAAAACAATCGGTAGGCAGAAAAGACCAATCCTCCGCAGCAAAACTGCGGAATCGCCCCGGCGCAATGTGAAGCGCGCGCATTGCGGCCTCGATGGGCATGGTTCCCGAGCCGCACATGGGATCGATCAAGGGTTGTTCGGATCTATGATGGGCAAGCGTAACGATTGCCGCACCAAGTGTTTCACTGATCGGTGCGGTCACATTGAAGGTGCGGTATCCGCGGCGCGAAAGCCCGGCGCCACAGCAGTCAAGCGCAAGCGTGACCGTGTCGCGCAGCAATCCCACCTCGATGATGACCTCTTTTCCGGTCTCCGGAATCACCGTAGTACGGTAGGCTTGTCTAAGATTTTCGACGATCGCTTTTTTAACGATGCTTTGGCAGTCGGAAACGGAAAACAAGGCACTCTTTGCGCTTTTGCCGTTTACATGGATACGCGCGTCCTTTGACAGATATCGTTTCCACTCTATAGCCTTCGTGCCCTCAAATAACGCTTCAAAGCTGTCGGCGCTAAAGCTCGCTGCAACAAGCAGCACACGCTCGGCAGTACGAAGCCAGAGGCACGCGCGCGCCATGTCCTCATACGTTCCGCTAAAGCAAACTCGTGCATCTTCTACCGAAGAAACGTCAATATTCAGCTCGCGCAGCTCACGCGCCACCAATGATTCAAGCCCCAGCTTGCAGGTCGCTATGTAATTCAATCCTTTTTTTCTCCCTTGTCGGCATTCATAAGCTTTGAGAGCGCATTGTTGAAGCGGATCAGCGTAACACCGTATTTTCTGCAAAGTTCGCCCTTCGTAACCCCCGAAGCTTCGCTGCGGCAGGCAACGTACTCAAGCGCGGCGGAAAAAGCATAGGCTTGCGCCTTTGACATGTCGGGAAACCCATCCAGCGCGGCGATATAGTCGCTCCAAAAATTCGCGGCAAAGAGCATACTTTTCTCGCTTCGTGATTGCATTCCCTGCATACAAACATCCAACACGTCATTATAGATTTCCGGCAGGTCGCCGTCGAGCAGCTTGATAAGGTTTACCTTGCTTTCGACCAGCTCACCATCCATATAGCCAAGGTACGGTTCTTTTGCGTTCATATGCTTGAGCATCGCGAAAACTTCGCGCTTTAGGTCGCCCGGCTGCATCCGCTGCAATAGAAAATCACGGAGCAGCCTTTCGGCCTTCTCATCCTCAAAAGACGCCGTTAAACGCAGCATCGCTCTCTTGATGCTTCGTTCGCTCATCCTCGTTCCCCAACGAATCAGCATTTCCAGCTCGCTGCCGTCGCTTTGCCAAAGCGTCTTGCGCGCTTCACCAGTCATGTTGAGATAATGATTCAGCTTATGGATACGGTTTATGACCTCATCAATCGGAACCTGATACGAAAGCACCGCCGTTTTCATCTTTGCTCCGCCGCCCAGCGCTCGCAGGCATTCGTTGCGGTAGTAGCGTGCAATGCTGTCTTTCTTATCCATTTTGATCAGCCGCTCATAGCATTCCGCCGCATAGCGGTATTGTCCGGCATGATATGCGCACTGTGCCAGGCGATGCGTCGCGTTTTGATCATACGGAATTAAGCGAAATAGTCTTTTTTGGATCGGGAATGCGTCTTCGAGGCGGTCGACCTCCATAAGAGCAAGCCCCATACGATTGAGATCATCCGGATCGTCACTCTGGGAGGCAATAATATAGTCGCATTCCTTTTGCAGGCCTTCTTCATCCTTGGCGCCGTGCATAAATACCGCTAAGTTACAGTGCGCCTGAATATTATCCGGTTCAAGCGAGAGAATCGTCCGCATCTGCTCGGTCGCCTTTTCAAAATTCCGCTTGCAGTAATAAGCAAGCGCTAAATTATTATGTACGTCTATATCGGAAGGATCTTTTTCGCAGAGCGCCTCCAGAATGCGGATCGCGCCGTCAAAGTCATCATGATCTAACAGCTCCCGCGCCATCTGTGCGTCCTGTACCGTCTTTTCCGATTCGTCGCTGTATTCGTAGGATTCGTCTAAAGCGTCAAGAATATCATAGGCGTCATAGATAAATTCACCGTCCGGATCGACAAACGCATATTGCTCGAAGCTCTCGCGCGCATGCTCATACTCCTTCAAGCCTAAAAAGTTCATACCGATGCCGAAATAATACTCGCTCGGACGGTCTTTCTCTTCGGTAAAGGATGTAAGCAGCAGGCGGTTGGATTCCTCAAAGCGGTACATTTCCGTCAGTGTTTCGGCAATTGCCAGCCGTGTTTCGGCATTTTGCGTATCCTTTTCAAGCGCCTTGTTATAGTAAACTAAGGCGTCCAGAAGATTGTTTTTATCAAGCTTATTTGAGCCTCGCCTGTAAAAAAAATCACCGGTCTGCTCAAAGGGCAGCACTTTGCCCCTTCCTATTATCTCGTTTGATCCGCTCATGCTTCTCCCTTTGCCTCCTGCAGCAGCCTTTGAAGCGCCGCAGCATCAAATCGATACACTCTGTTGCAGAAATGGCAGGTGATCTCCGCCTGATGCTCCTTCGCGATCATGTCGGTCAGTTCCTCTTGCCCTAAAGAGATCAGCACCTGCTCGAGCCGCTCCCTGCTGCAATCACAGCGGTAAACAGGTCTGTCCTCTGCGCTTATTTTCATATCCATATCAAAGAGGAGCTTTTTCAGCGCCTCCCGTAGCTCCATCTTTTCAAGCATTCCCGAAAGAGCGCCTATGCTTACTGCCCTCTGCTGCAAAATATCGATGATCTCATCCGGGCAATTCGGCAGCGGCTGTATAATCAGTCCGCCGGCCGCAAGCACATCGCCGTCATGCGCCGCCACATGCACACCCAGATATACCAGTGAGGGCTGCTGCTCGCTCACGTTGAAATACTGCGCAAAATCCTCCGCAATCTCGCCTGAAACCATCGCGACATGCCCAACGTAAGGCTCCCGCAGAGAAAGACTTCGCGTTATAACAAGGTCGCCGTCGCAGCCTACAACGCCCGCGACATCCAGTTTACCATCCTCCCGAAGCGGTAGCTCTACGGCTGGGTTTTCGATATAGCCCTTGACCGCGATCTCCTCGCCCGAGCGATAGGCTGTGCAAACGATATTCCCCGCCAAGCCCCCGCCTTTGAGGAGCGCGGATATGCGATCAGTCGCATTTTTCATCTGCGCGCCCATCATGCAGGTGCATAGCAGTGATCTTCCCAGTGCGGCGGTACACACGCGAGAGAGCGTATGGGTATCCCTCGCCTGCTCCACCAACTCTCGCCCACTGATGGCGATAAATCTTACCTTACTCCCGAAGAGCAAGCCATGATAAACGGCGTCCTTCGTCATTTCGTTCTCTTCATCCTTTATACAATGCGTCGCACAGGAAGCTTTCCCTTTTTTGCGCACATGCAAAACCTTTCTATATGATATGGCTGCATCCTTTGCGACGCGCCTGTCCGATACATCAAATCATCTGCGGCAACGCTTGGGCTGCGTTTTTCGTCGTTTTTATACTTATACTGATCAGCGCAGCCCCAAACATGGGCAAATTCGTGCGCCACTACGCTGCATTCAAGCGCGTACTGCGCGCTTTGCGTAATATCACGACCCGCCAGGTTGATAAAAACATCCGGAAAATGAAGCAGTCGCCGTGCAAATTTATAGAGCCCTCTGAAGCGGGCGCCCATATACGCGCGGCTGACGGTATTGAATATCCTCAGTATTCCCTGCCGCCGCGCAGCGGCAACGTCTTCCACGCGCACATTCACCGCATCCAGTGCGAAGCGCTCTGTAAATTCTGTTGATGAACTGACCTCCACCCGCTTCTCGCCTATAGCATACGGACCCTGCTCACCGATCCTTGCGATACCGTCACAAATGAGCTGTTTTGCGAGCGCTTTGTCCTCTATGCGTGCATCGACATACACGCGCGTATAAAGTTGAAGAATGTCGCCGTTCATCTTCATGCTTACGATGCGCTTCATGTGTTCTTCACCGCAGCAAACGCGATGCGCTCGCTATCCTCTCTTGGCGGATTGAGCGTGAACGCGTCATAAGCTTGATAGCTGAAACCCGCTTGAGTAAGCGCATGTGAAAGCTCCTTGAGCGAGTGCGCACGCTGAACATGTGTCTCGCAAAAGCGATCGTACTGTTTGCCGTTTTTTGTGAAAAAGCTCAAGCGCATTTCCAAAAGCTTCGCCTGCTCGTCATAATAGTTTTTCCAGATATACGCCTGCTCCGTTTCGTCCTCGGCAAAGGTATTGCAGCCAAGCACCTTAGAAAGCTTATAGCGGGATGAAATATCGAAAATCAGTTTCCCCTGTGGTTTGAGCATGGCGGCGGCGGAATGAAAGAATTCATCCACAGCGGTTCGCGAGCTTAGATAGTTTACACCGTCGCAGGCGCAGACGATAGCGTCTACGGGCCTATGCAGGGTAAAATGGCGCATATCCATGCAGATGAGGGGGATGTTCAAGCCCTGCTCCCGTGCCTTTTCAAACGCGATTTCAAGCATTTCCTGGGAAATATCGATCCCCGTGAGTTTATGCCCGGCTTTAGCAAGACGGATCGTGATCTCGCCGGTTCCGCAAGCGCATTCCGCGATAGTCGATCCGGGCATTACAAAGCTGTCAATGTATGCCGCCCATCCGTCATAATCCACGTCGCGCATCAAAGCATCATACAGTTTTGCAAATCGTTCGTACATAGTAAATTTAATTGTATAACAAAGAGAGTCGAATGGCAAGAAGTCAAGCGGGACGTAAGCGTGAGATTTGTGAACATTCTGCGCACAAATTGACAGTTTCTTAGGAAGTCGCTATACTCTTGGCATGAGAAATGAATTCGACCAAAAAAATGATAAAAGCAGCTTTTCGGTGCAGGAAGACGCGCCTTTTTCGCAGACTCGCCCAAGGAATAAAAAGCACAAAACCGCACGGCGTGTTTTGTTTTTTGTTTTGCTGGGACTATGTCTTTTGGCGTTACTCGCCTTTCTGCTCGTAACCTTGCTCTTAAACCGCGTTACTCGCCCTGCGCTTAGTCCCGCCGCGCAGGAGCCTACGGCTTCTTTGTCTTTTACGCCCACCCCCACTCCCTTCGCCCAAGCCGCCGCGCCTACTTCGGCGCCCGCCGCAACCCCAACGCCCACGCCGCTCCCGCTTTCCGAGGTCTATACACAGACGCTCTTGAGCGACGAACAGTATGCGCAGATGGAGGCTGATAATGCTGATAGCGTCAACTTCCGCAACATTCTGCTTGTAGGCATCGACCGGCGTGGAAACAGCGGCAATTCAAGCGCCGATACGATGATGATTGCCACCGTCGATAAGACGCATGGCAGGTTGAAGCTGACCTCTCTTTTACGCGATATGCTCGTAGAGATCCCCACGCAGGAAAGCTACGGAAAGCTGAACTCCGCCGCCGCGTATGGCGGAATGGATCTTTTGATGCAAACAATCAACAAAAACTTTCGCTTAAATATTCGTGAATATGTGCTGGTCGATTTCAATATGTTTATTGAGATCATCGATCGCATGGGCGGCGTTACCGTTAAGATGAGCGCCGAGGAGATCAGCGCCGCCAACGACTGCATCGCAGGCTTAAATAAGCAATGGGGCGTTGAGTATCTTTGGGACGGCTTTATCTTTGCCGACGCGGGAAACGTAAAATGCACGGGTAAGCAGGCGCTAGGCTATGCACGCATCCGTCACTTAGACAGCGACTTTAAGCGCACCAACCGCCAGTATAAGGTGCTGACCGCCGTTTTTGCAAAATTTCGCAGCATGAGCGCCACGAAGCAATACAGTCTTATGTACGATCTACTACCGATGGTCGAAACAAATATGCAAAACGATGCGATTCTTGAGAGTGCGCTGATGGCGCTTTCTGTGGACACCTCCGGCATCTTGCAGAGCCATGCTCCCTCCGACGACAGCTATGAAAGCGGACGCTACGAACGCAAAGCTGTGCTCCTTACCGATATTACAAAAAACGCATGGCTTATCCACCAGTTCATCTACGAGAATGCCGATCAAGCGGAGAAGGCCGAGGTTCTTACGCCCGGCGCTTCGCTGCCGCCGCGCACGCCGCGCCCGACCTATGGCGTACCGGACGTGAACGGCAACATGATCTATTATTATGAGGACGGCACACTGGTGCCGAATCAGGCGCTTATCGAACCCGAAGATGGAGAGCTGCCGGGCGACGGAGCCCTGCTAGAGCCAATACAAACGCCGTGGCAGTCCGTCGGCAACACAATTCCTGACCCAAATATCCTTCCGGCACAATAGCCGAAAATACATAACAAAGAGCCCATGAAAATGGGCTCTTTGTTATGTATTTTTTGTGAGCGTCAGTCTTTTTTAATCAAATCCTTCAAAGAAAGCTGGCGGGTGTGAAAGCTCTCATCCAGCATATGCGTCGGCGGATTATCAAAGAGCGTGCTCATAGGCAGTTTATCATGGATATGCCGCACGGCCTCCGCAAACATAGGCGCTGCGGATACGATGTGGATCTTTTCCGACTCGATGGCAAGGGGGCAGTAAACCGTATCAGTCGTGACGATCATCTTGATAGGACTGTTCTCCAGCTTGTTAAGACCCTTCTCCTGCAAAACGACATGGGAGAGGAACGCGTAGATATCCTTTGCGCCCTTATCCTTTAAGCCGTGCGCAACCTCGACGAGCGTACCGCCAGAAATGATAAAATCGTCGATAACCAGACAGTTTTTCCCTTTGACATTGCCGATGATCTCAAGTACCTTTGCGTTTTCATCATGGCCGGCGCGCATCTTATCACCAATAGCGACAGAGCATCCAAGCATATCGGCAAAAGCGCGCGCTCGTTTGGCGCTGCCTGCATCGGGCGAAACGACTACGAGATCTTCGTTAACGATTCCTAGCCTCCGCGCGTATTGCGCAAGCAGGGGCGCAGCATAGAGATGATCGACCGGGATCTTGAAAAATCCCTGTACCTGCGGCGCATGAAGATCCATGGTAATAATGCGATCCGCGCCCGCGGTTTCAATACAGTCGGCACAGACACGCGCGCGAATGGATACTCGCGGCTCATCCTTTTTATCACCCTTGGCATAGCTGAAATAAGGAATGATCGCCGTTACGGAATTTGCGCTGGCGCGCTTAAAGGCATCCATGAAAAACAAAAGCTCCGCAAATTCGTCATTTGGATGCAGACCGAGCGTCTGTACAAAATAAACGTCGCTATTTCGGATGCTTTCATTGATACGAACAAACGTGTTGCCTTCGGAAAAAATGATCGTTTCGCAATCGCCCAGCGGGCTTCCTAAATAGTCGCACATTTTCTGTGCAAACATCTTACTGGCAGAGCCGGCAAATATCCGGATGATGCCATCGCCTCCAAGACTCATAGCGTAAATCTACCTCTGTTTTTATTTGGCGCCAATCACAGCACCGCTATAAGTATAACAGACATGCGCTTTATATTCAATACGCACAGCTTATATACTTTTTTGTAACGTTTTGTCCTTTCCTCCGTTTTCCATGGTTTGCAAATATTAACGACAAAGAGGCGAGACACTCTGTCTCGCCTCTTTCAGCAATAAACTGTTTTTTATTAATTTTCATCCTTCGGCGGCTGTGTGTTTTCAGATTTACTTTCCGCGCCCTCATCCTCCGGTTCGCCCCAAGAGGGTCTTTCCGCATCCTGCGCCTCTTTTGTCGCCTGGCGCTCTTTTTCCTCCTGCTCAAGAACCTCCTCGTCAGCCTGCATCAGTTTTTCCTGCTGCTCGCGGTACGTCACCAGATGCACATCCTCTCCGTTGAATACCTTAACAAATTCTTCGCCAGTTATGCGTTCAAACTCAAGGAGCGTTTTTGCAAGCCGATCCAGTATCTCGGAATGCTCCTTCAAAATCTGCTCTGCACGCGCATACTGTTCTTCCAGTATTCTTCGTATCTCCTGATCGATACGGGAGGCCACAGTTTCAGAATAGTTGCGCTGATGCCCCCATTCCTTTGCAATAAACACTTCCGTATCGCCGCCAA
>CAZNJN010000081.1:1295-8580 GCA_964573365.1 uncultured Oscillospiraceae bacterium | reverse complement strand
AAAAGAGCTATAGCGGCGAAAAAAGCTACGGTGAAAAACGCGGCGGCGCATACGGTGAGAAAAAGAGCTATAGCGGCATGAATAAGCGTCCTATGCAAAGGCGTGAGGAGGGCGTACAAAGCCGCACGACCGGCACGGCGGAATACCCGTTTAAGAGCGCGCAGCAGCAGGCAGAGGAACGTACTATGCGGCGCGGCGGCGAGCGCGAGGAGGGCAGACGCTATGAGCGGCCCTTTTCCGAGCGCACAGCGCGCGGCGGCGAGAGAAGCTTTACGCGCGAGGAGGAGCAGCCTAAAGCGCCCGTGCGTGAGGACGAGCTGCCCTACATTTTGATGGGACGCAACGCGGTCAAGGAAGCCATAAAGAGCGGACGAAGCATCGACCGCATCCTTGTGCAAAGCGATCCGGACGGATCCTTGCGCGAGATCCTTGCGCTTGCTCGGGACAGTCAGATCCAGTACCGCGAGGTGGAAAGAGGAAAGCTCGACGAGCTTTGCATGCCCTTTGGCCACGGCAACAAGACGGGGAATCATCAGGGCATCGTGGCGCAGGTACCGGGGGTGCAGTATTGCGAGATTGCGGATATTCTCGCCTTAGCGAAGGAACGCGGCGAAAAGCCCTTTGTCGTGCTGCTTGACGGTATCGAGGACCCGTATAACCTCGGCTCCATCCTCAGAAGCGCCGAATGCGCGGGCGCGCACGGCGTGATTATCCCCAAGCGCAGGGCGGCGGGCGTGACGGCGGCGGCCTGCAAGGCGTCCGCGGGCGCGGTCGAGTATATCAAGGTGGCGCAGGTAAGCAATCTTTCGGGCGCGATCGATCGGCTCAAGGACGCGGGGCTTTGGATCGCGGGCGCGGATATGAGCGGAAAACCCATGAGCGGAGCCGACTTTTCCGGCGCGCTGGGACTGGTGATCGGCGGAGAGGGAAAGGGAATTTCGGAGCTTGTGAAAAAGAACTGCGATTATCTTGTCAGCATCCCGATGCGCGGAAAGATCGAATCCTTGAACGCGTCGGTCGCGGCGGCCGTGCTCATGTATGAAAAGGTGAAAAGCAGCGAAGGACATACGGAGAAATAGACTTGGACAACTATGCACTTAGCAGCGACGAGGAGCTGGTGTCGCTTTCTCATGCGGGGGATACGCGCGCGGATGAAACGCTCTATGAGCGCTACAAAAATACCGTCCGCGCGAAAGCGCGCCCGTATTATCTGATCGGCGCGGACAGAGACGACCTTTTGCAGGAGGGCATGATCGGTCTTTATAAGGCGGTGCGGGATTATGTGCCGGGAACGGCAAGCTTTCGCACCTTTGCGGAGATGTGCGTGCGCCGCCAGATCATCACGGCGATCAAGACCGCCACACGGCAAAAGCATATTCCGCTCAACAGCTATGTATCCTTGTATAAAAACGGCGAAGAGCCGGAGCGGCCTATGCTTGATATTTTGCAGCTTGAAACGGAGGATCCGGCGGAGTCCTTTGTGGGCAAGGAGCGGTATGCGGATCTTGAAAGACTGCTTGACGAGCTGCTCTCGCCCATGGAGCGGGAGGTGCTGCGGCTGTATCTTGATAATCGCTCCTACGCGGAGATCGCTCAAACGCTTGGCTGCGGGGCAAAGTCTGTCGATAACGCTTTGCAGCGCAGCCGAAAAAAGCTGGAGGGACACCTTAGCGGCACAGGCGAGGACGCATAGGTCGCGCGGTTTGTAAACGCAAGAAAACTATGCTATGATGAATTATTAAAAACAAGGCGAGGCGGACGCAATGGGTCGCAATAAATTCGCGGTCGCTAGACGATCGATCTGGTACATTCTTCGTATTCTGCTCTTGATTGTGCTGCTTGTTACGCTGGTTTTAGGCGTGTTCACAACGGGACTGTATACGAGCAATATTTATATTATTTTGCAGGACGGCATGGAAAAGCGTGCGGCGTGCATCTTGAACGAGAGCGAATTTTCGGAGCTGACCGAGTATTTTACCGACGACTTTCTGCTCACGGATGAGGCGCTGCAAAAGGACGCTTACGCGCCCTTTACGGTATCGGCCTTCGACTATCGCGTGGATGTGGAAAAGCTGTTCGCGTTCCCTTGGGAGAGCGTGGTGGATGTGCGTATCGTAGAAAAGCTTGCATCCATTGCCGCCGAGCCGAATGAACAGTCGGAGGGCGCGCTGCCTCCCACGCTGCCCGAATGGCCTACGACGCGCTGCGACGTGCAGTTTGTGCGCCGCGACGGACACTGGCTGATCAATAGAATCACGGTGCTGGAAACGAATCCGACGCAAAAAGCGCTGCCGACGCCCGACATGAGCCTTGCAAAGCAATAAGGGCGGAGGAACGAAAAAGCAGTGAAGGTTTTAAGCATAGACGCGGCCTTTCCCGTTATCCTCGCGCCCATCGCCGGCGTGAGCGACCTGCCCTTTCGCACGCTGTGCAAGGAGCAGGGCTGCGATTTTACCTTTACGGAAATGGTAAGCGCGAAGGGACTGTCCTACCAAAACGAGAATACGGAGCGCCTGCTTGAGACCGATCCGCGGGAACGTCCCTGCGGCGTTCAGCTTTTCGGGCGCGAGCCGCGGATGATGGCGGAGATGGCAAAACGACTATGCGAACGCTACGAAGGCGAGATCGCCTGCATCGACGTCAACATGGGCTGTCCTGTGCGCAAGGTCGTAAAAAACGGCGAAGGGAGCGCGCTGATGCTTGAGCCTGCGCTCGCGGGGCGCGTGGTTCGCGCGCTTGAAAGGGCTTCAAGCCTGCCTGTGAGCGCAAAATTTCGCAAGGGCTTCGATGATGCGCACGCTAACGCCGTGGAGTTTGCCAAGGTGCTTGAAGATAACGGCGCGTCCATGCTCACCGTTCACGGCAGAACGCGCGAGCAGATGTACAGCGGCAGGGCGGATTATGAGATCATCGCAAAGGTGAAGGCTGCCGTAAGTATACCTGTGATCGGAAACGGGGACGTGTTTTCCGGCGCGGACGCCTTAAGGCTGCGCGATGAAACAAACTGCGACGGGATCATGGTGGCGCGGGGCGCAATGGGAAATCCCTTTATTTTTAAGGAGATCAAGGCGGCGTTTGCCCAAGAAAGCTATACGCCGCCCACGGACGCAGAAAAGCTTTCGCTTGCCATTGAGCATGCAAAGCGGCTCTGCGCGTACAAGGGAGAACGGGGCGTGATCGAAATGCGAAAGCACGCTTCGTGGTATCTCAAGGGTATGCGGGGCGCGACCGCCCTGCGCGGACGCTTCAACGAATGCAAGAGCGAGGAGGAGCTTGTGTCGCTTCTTGCACAATTTAGGGAAGTGGCGGCGCGGCATTGACAAAACGGGTGACGCTTCATATAATAATAACGCTATTTTGAAAAAAAGCAGGAGGCATAAGCATGGCGGAAGTTCGTTTGACTGCGGAAGGCATCAAAAAATATCAGGATAGACTCGACTATCTCAAGACCACCGGCAGACTGGAAATTGCCGAGCAGATCAAAATCGCGCGTTCCTTCGGCGATTTGTCCGAAAACGCGGAATACGACGCCGCGAAGATCGAACAGGCGCGCATCGAGTATGAGATCGTAGAGATCGAGAACCTCCTTCGCGACGTGGTTTTGATCGATGAGGACGCACTGAATACCGATACCGTTAACGTAGGCAGCACGGTAAAGATCAAGAATATGAGCGCGGACGCCGAGATGGAGTTTCAAATCGTCGGCAGCGCCGAATCCGACCCCTATAAAAACCGCATCTCCAATGAATCGCCGGTCGGCAAGGCGCTTCTCGGGCATAAGGCGGGCGAGATCGTCGCCGTGACTACCCCTGGCGGCGTAACCGACTTTATGATCGTTTCGATCGGAAAATAATGGATACGGTCCTGCGGCTGCGCCGCGGGACCTGTGCATATTGGCAGAAATACAAAAGAAAAGAACAGGCAGGATGGTTGGCATGGAAGAAAACAAAAGCAATCTCAACAACGGCGCGGAGGAAATGACGCAGGCGGAGCTTTCCGAGCTTTTGCAGATTCGCCGCGATAAGCTCAAGACGCTGCAAAACGAGGGAAAGGATCCTTTTCGGATCGTTACCTACGAGCAGGAATGCTACAGCAGCGACGTAACACAAAACTACGAAAAGTACGAGGGCAAAGAGCTGAGTCTTGCCGGGCGCATGATGTCAAAGCGCATTATGGGCAAGGCAAGCTTTGCGCATCTGCTCGATTATAAAGGAGACATCCAGATCTACGTCAAACGCGACGACGTCGGAGAGGCTGCCTATGCCGATTTCAAAACCATGGATATCGGCGATATCATCGGCGTAAAGGGCATTGTGTTTAAGACGAAAACAGGCGAAACGAGCATCCACTGCACAGCTCTCACGCTGCTTTCAAAATCGCTGCGTCCGCTGCCCGAAAAGTATCACGGGCTGAAGGACCCCGAGCTTCGCTATCGTCAGCGCTTTGTGGATTTGATTGTAAATCCCGAGGTGCGCGATACCTTCGTAAAGCGCTCCAAAATCATCGCCGCCATTCGCGAGCGACTCAACGCGCAGGGCTTTATCGAGGTTGAAACGCCCGTGCTGAACACGACCGCCTCCGGCGCGAGCGCGCGCCCCTTTATTACGCATCATAATTCGCTGGATATCGATATGTATATGCGCATCGCCACAGAGCTGCATCTCAAGGAGTGCATCGTGGGCGGTCTTGAACGCGTGTACGAGATCGGACGCATTTTCCGAAATGAAGGCATGGACGCCACGCACAATCCCGAGTTTACGACCATTGAGCTGTATCAGGCGTATACGGATTATAACGGGATGATGCGCTTGAGCGAGGATCTCTTTTCCTATTGCTGCAAGCTGATCAACGGCGGCACGAAGATCGTCTATCAGGGACAGGAGATCGACTTGACCGCTCCCTTCCGCCGCGCGACGATGAACGAGCTTGTCAAGGAAAAGACGGGCTGCGACTTTATGGCCTGCCGCGACAGCGAAGAGGCGCGCGCCTTGGCAAAGGAAAAGCTCAAAATGGAATTTGAGGATAAGACGATCGAACGCGGCAAGATCCTTGCGGAGGCCTTTGACGCATTTGTGGAGGATACGCTGATCCAGCCCACCTTCGTGATCGACTATCCCATCGAGATTTCGCCTCTTAGCAAACGCAGGCCCGACAACCCGGCCTTGACGGAGCGCTTCGAGCTTTTCATCGCCGGACACGAATACGCGAACGCGTTTTCTGAGCTGAACGATCCCGTGGATCAGCGCGGGCGCTTTGTTCAGCAGGCAAAGGAGCGCGCCAAGGGCGACGATGAGGCCATGATGATCGACGAGGATTTCTGCCTCGCGCTCGAATACGGTATGCCGCCGACGGGCGGTATCGGCATCGGCATCGACCGCATGGTAATGCTGCTTACGGACAGCGTCAGCATACGCGACGTGCTGCTTTTCCCGACGATGAAGCCTGTGGAAAGGTAAGGGACACAGATTCTTTGGAGGGGCGGCTTAAACGCTTGGCGTGTTTTTCCTGTGAAGCTTATATGCCGATCTGTAACGACCTGCACGCGACAGACTCGGAACTTGACAAATTTATGAATACATTGTGAATCCCTTTAGAGAATCTAGGCAGTTACGGGGATTTATGATATGATAAGTCAATCGGTCAGAACACTATAAATGGAGGATATACGATGAAGAGGTTCATTGCAATTTTACTGGTTCTGCTTTCGCTTCTTGCGGTAGGCTGCAAGGGTAAGGAAGCGGACGCAATCGATATTATTGATTCTGGAAGCAGTCCTGAGACTTCCGCGCCTCCCGCGGAGGTGGAAATCGGCGAAAAGGGTTATGGCAGCGGTATGGTAGATGGCGGTCTTACGCATAGCATCGGTGTGCGTACAGACGGAACGGTGATCGCGACCGGACAGAATACGGACGGTCAATGCGACGTAGGCGCATGGACGAATATCATCTACGCCGCCGCCGGGGATAAAGTGAGCGTCGGCGTCAAGGAGGACGGCAGTGTTGTGCTCGCGGGCGCAACGGCTGGTCTGGAAGCCGCCTCTAGCTGGACGGGCATCAAACGTGTTGCGGTCGGCGCTGCGCATGTCGCGGGCTTGAAGGCGGACGGCACGGTCGTCACGACCGGCGCGGGCGACACCGGCGCATGGACGGATATCGTGGACATCGCGGCGGCAGGCGGTCATACGGTCGGCTTGAAGGCCGACGGAACCGTTGTAGCGGCGGGCGACGCAAACGCTCCCGACTGGAGCGGCATTGTGGCGATCGATACCAACAGCAGCTCGATCGTCGGCGTCAAGGCGGACGGTACTGCCGTTACGACGGGCAGTCAGACGCTTTCCGCATGGAATAGTCTTGTTGATATCGCGGCGGGCGAGACGCTCACCGTCGGCGTGAAAAAGGATGGCATGGTCGTAACGGACGCTGCGGACGACGTGAGCGCAATCACCACCGGCGTAAGCGCGGGCGCGGGCGCAAATCATGCGCTCTTCATGCTGCACGACGGCACTGTAAAGGGCGTGGGCAGCAACGAGAGCTATCAGCTCCGCACCAGCGCGTGGGAGCTTCGTCCCTACAGCGATAACGGCTATCTGGTCGGCTTTGCGCCCGGTATGAAGGGTCAGCGCGTCGCGGACATCCTCAACGATATTTATAATGCGACGACAGCGGAGGTCAAAAAGCCCGCTGAAGCAGGCTCGGCCGAAAGGGCGGTTCTCGGCGCCGATGAGATCATATTTACAGGCGCGGAAGCCTTCATCAACGGCGAATCCATAGGTACGATCGTTATTCGCGGCGATGTGAGCGGCGATGGCATCATTGATGCAAACGACTCGGGCGCGATCAATAATCACATTCTGGGCAATAACCAGCTTGACGCGATGCAGCTCGTGGCTTCGAGTATTTATACCAATGCGAGCGGCGAGGTCATGAAGTCCTCTGTTGACGCTGTAAACAACTATATTGCGGATAATACGGTAAGCATTCCGCAGTTCCGCAGCGCCATCGGCGGCGACACCTATGATGAAAAGATCAATACTGCGAAGCAGACCAATGGGGATGTCAGCGGTTGGATCACCGTTCCCGGCACGATGATCAATTTCCCGATCATGAAGGCCACGAAGGATTATCATTATAATTACTATACCTGGGATAATAACAAGGACGCGACGGGCGCCGTGTATATGTACTATAATGAAGCGCGTCAGGGACAGTTCTATGCCTTTACAGCGCATAATAACCGTAAGCGCGCTGCGGAGCAGCCGGGCGACCCGACCGCCATGTTCCACGAT
>CAZNJN010000081.1:0-1285 GCA_964573365.1 uncultured Oscillospiraceae bacterium | reverse complement strand
GTCGACGGCACGTTCTCCGACGGTGGATCGGGCATGTTCCACGATCTGCACCACATTTATGATAAGAACCTCGGCAGGACAACGTGCATGTGCGAAAAGTGCGGCGCGACGCTTGCGACGGATCTTCCGGATCTCAAGACCTATCAAGGTCGTGTATGGGATTTGAACATATTGGGTGAAGAGGGCCTTTGGGAAGTATTCGCGGTCTATGCCACCACGCAGAAGACCGAAAAGACCAATATTGATACCCTCTATGAAAATATCTGGTTTGATACCCAAGAAAAGGATTGGGGCTGGTCGGATAAGCTTGACACGCTCTATACCGAAAAAGTGCGTTCGCAGGATCAGATTCGTGCTTGGATCGATAAGCAGATCGAAAAATCCGAGATCGATCTTGGCGTGAAGGTTGGAACGAGCGATAAGCTGCTTACCATCGTTACCTGCGGTACCGATAGCAGCAAGGCCGGCGAGCGTCTGTATTACTTCCTGCATAAGGTGGGCTAAGGCTTCATTGAGCACGGTAACGACACAAAGGGCTTCCGTATAGACGGAGGCTCTTTTCTTTTTATCAGCCTCTATGAAATATATTTATCGTGCGAAACTGAAAGAATTGGGAGATAGAGGCAGAAAAGAGAATGAAAAAAGAGATAAAACCAAGAAGAAAAATCAGATTACATAGAAATCGCTAGAATTAGAGAGATAATAAACGGATTTTATAAGAATATTCAAATCATAAGGAATGAAGAAAAACTGATAACGATAAATGCTGGATAGCAGGAGATATACGGCTTGTGTTCAACCAAGGTTTTTGTTAGAATAATCAACGTGCTCGCGAGAGAAACGAAACAAACCAAGCGAGCAAGCACCTTGAAAACTATATAGTGCATTAAAGAAGAAGAAACAAACGCAATGTAATTTGAGACAACCGGCGGTCACCTGGAAGGGTGACAACGGTAAGATGAGAGATCATCGGCCAGAATAAGTAAATGAGCAGACGAGAGTCTGATCAGGATTTGAACTCAAGAGTTTGATCCTGGCTCAGGACGAACGCTGGCGGCGTGCCTAACACATGCAAGTCGAACGGGGATCATAAAGGAAGTTTTCGGATGGAATTTATGATTCTAGTGGCGAACGGGTGAGTAACGCGTGAACAACCTGCCTAAGAGAGGGGAATAACACCTGGAAACAAGTGCTAATACCGCATGAGACCACGACCCGGCATCGGGATGAGGTCAAAGATTTATCGCTCTAAGAGGGGTTCGCGTCCCATTAGGTAGTTGGTGAG
>CAZNJN010000080.1:0-8594 GCA_964573365.1 uncultured Oscillospiraceae bacterium | reverse complement strand
TTTTCTATCGCGATTCTCACCTTTTTCTCTTCGGCAAACGCAAGAATAGGTCCCCATACAGCCGGCAGCATTTCAAGGTTTTCTTCGATGCTCTTTGTTTGATCGCGCCCGATAAACGTCGTGACCAGATTCACGCCCAGCTCCTTGCTCGCTGCGATCACCTTCTTCAGATGCTCGGCATTCGCCGCCCGCTTTTGCGCATCGGCGTCAAGCAAATTGGGATAGTACGCCAGCGCGGAAATCTCGACATGGCGGACTGCGCAGTATTCGTGAATATAACGAATCTTCGCCTCGTCCATCGTCTCAACGTCGATATGCGACACACCCGCGTAGCGGCGCTCCGCCTTCCCTCGCGGCCAACAGGCGACCTCTACGCAGCGATACCCCATCGCTGAAGCCGTATCGATCATCTGTTCAAAGGAAGCCTCGGCAAGTATCGCGGAAACAAAGCCCAGTTTCATTGGTTTTCCCTCCCAAAAATAAAGTGAATATTGAAAAGCGAAAGCGATTTGCACGCCGCAAAAAAAGAGATTGACAAAGCATATACGCGGTGCTACAATGTCGCCATAGAAAAATGTAAACCATTACAGAAATCCATTACATTATACCACATACTTTTTATTACGCAAGTTGCCGCAAAAATTTTTTTGAAAGCAAACAACAAAAAGAGGGGAACGTTGACAGCAAAGCGCCGCATCTGATAGAATGGATTCATTAAAATGTAATCCATTACACCCGTGTCGGAAGGAAGGATCGAATATGGCGACAATTGAAGATGTAGCGCAGGCGGCAGGCGTATCGGTGGCAACGGTATCCCGGGTTTTGAACGGAAAGGATGTAGTTCGTCCCGAAACGGTAGAAAAGGTTCGCGCCGTCATCGCGGAATTGGCGTATGCGCCCAATCTTTCGGCTCGAAATCTACGAAAAAACGAAAGCATGGTCATTATGGTCATCGCGCCCAACTTCACCAATCCTTTTTACGCCCATATCCTCGCAGGCATCGGCGATGCGGCACAAAGTCTCGGTTACAGCGTGTTTATCTGCAACTCGCGCGGTAAGGAGACCGACGAGATGCAGATCGACAACATCATTAAATGGCATAGGGCGGACGGCATTATTCTGCTTGCCAGCGCGCATAACGCAAAATGGCTGCAGAAATACGCGAACGCACTTCCTATCGTGCAGTGCTGCGAGTACGCGAACGACGTCGCGCTCCCCTATGTCGCTATCGATAACTACCAGGCCGCGTATTCTTCCGTGCAGTATTTGATCTCGCTCAAGCATAAGCGGATCGCGACCATTAGCGCACGGAACAGCCATGTGTCCACAAAGCTTCGTTTACAGGGCTATTGCGACGCGCTCAGGGACGCCGGAATCGAGCGTGATCCAAGCTTTACCGTATATGCTTCCAAGGATTACACCTATGTAAGCGGCTATGCGGCGGCGGAAGAGCTTTTTTCCAAGTCGAATCCGCCAACGGCGATCTTCTGCATTTCGGACATTCTGGCCTTGAGCGCGATCGCCGCCGCTGTAGATAGCGGAATGCGTGTGCCGGAGGACGTATCCGTTATGGGCTTTGATGACGTAGACTATACCACGATGTTTCATCCGCACATTTCGACGATTGAGCAGCCCTGCTATGAGCTGGGTACGCAGAGTATGCACCTGCTCCACGCGTATAAGCAGAAATTTCCGCAAGCACCAAGCTGCGACTTTCTGCGGCATAAGCTGATCATTCGCGAATCCACAAAGTCGCTCGATACACACGAACAAAACGATGAATGAAAGGGGTGTTCATTTTGATAAGTGTAGGCATCATGGGATGCGGTTCCATTGCAAGGCAGCGTCACGCATATGAATACAGCAAGCGGGACGACGTCAAGATTGCCGGCTTTTTCGATCTTTCTCTGCCGCGCGCCGAGGAACTGGTTTCTATCTTTGGCGGCCGGGTTTATAGAAGCGTTGAAGAAATGCTTGCCGACCCTGCGATTGACGCCGTAAGCGTATGCGTATCCAATGCCTTCCACGCGCAGTATGCGATCGCGGCATTGAATGCGGGTAAACATGTACTCTGCGAGAAGCCCATGGCAACCACGCTGGAGGATTGCGAAAGTATGCTCGCCGCCGCCAGGCAGAATCACAAGCGGCTCTGCATCGATCAAAACCAGCGTCTTGCGCCCGCCCATGCGCAGGCAAAGGCTCTGCTTGATTCCGGCGCGCTGGGGCGCGTCATAAGCTTTCAAAGCACTTTTGGCCATAAAGGCCCTGAAATGTGGAGCGTCGATAAAAGCGCCAATACATGGTTCTTCAAAAAAAGCGCAGCCGCTTTCGGCTCCATGGCGGATCTTGGCATCCATAAAATTGATTTGCTGCGGTATCTCATAGCTTGTCCCGTAAAAAGCGTTTATGCCGTGCTTGCGACGCTGGATAAAAAGTTTCCCGACGGCACGCCCATCGAGGTGGACGATAATTCCATTGAGATTCTCAGCTTTGCAAACGGATGTCTCGGCACGGTGACGACGAGCTGGACGCACTATGCGAAGGAATGCAATTCAACCATCCTTTATTGCGAAAAGGGAACACTGCGTATGTATGATGACCCCAAGTATTCCCTGGAGGTCGAATATGCCGACGCAACAAAGGTGCATTATGAATTGGACCCTATGCAAACCAACGACGATGCACAACAGAAAAGCTCGGGCGTGATCGATACGTTTATCGGTGGTTTGAACAGCGGCAAGACGACGATTCTTGATGCGGAAAATGTAATCGATTCCATGCGGGTTGTCTTTGCCTGTGTAGAGTCGGCAAACACGAACAAAGCGGTAACGCTCGTTTAACTGAATAGTGACCGCTCTGCGGTTATTATAATATGAACGGAGGAAAAAATAAATGAAGAAACTGTTTGCTCTTGTACTTTGTATTTGCATGCTTGCCTCGCTTTATGCCTGCGCTGCTCCCGCCCCCGCGGCACAAGCGCCCGCTGAAACCAGCGCGGAGCCTGCCGCAGAGGCGGCGCCTGCAGAGGCTGAGAAGCCTGCCGCCGCTAATCCTGATGCCGACACGATCTATGTTCTTGGACCTACGCCCGATCACGGCTGGACTGCACAGGCCGGCACATACGCCGATCAGAAGGTAGCCGCCATCAACGCGGAAGGCAAATATAAGGCTGTCTACATGTCCGCTTCTTCCGGTGAAGAGCAGGTAGACCAGGTCAACACGATTCTCGCGAACGGAAACGCGCTGGGCGTCGTATTCTTCGCCCTTGAGGATTCCGCCAAAGCCGGACAGGAAGCCTTGATTGCCGCCAACGTCCCCTTCATCTCCTTCGACCGTATCATCGAAGGTCCCGACAAGTATTCGATCCTCAACGCCTCCGGTGATAACTGGCAGTGCGGCGCCGGCATCGCGTACTGGCTTGAGCAAAAGGGCATGGTCCCCGGCGACGTCATGGTCACCTTGATCGGCGACAACGGCACCGTCTGCAGCCGCCGTCAGGAAGGCTTTGAGCAGTATCTGCGCGGTGAAATCGAATACTACGACAAGGATAAGGACGCCTCCTATAAGGTAGCGACTCCCTGGACGCAGGATCAGATCGACGCGCTTTGCGCCGACTATAAAAACGTATGCAACTGGAGCGCGGACGGCGCCTACGGTTATCTGGAGCAAAAGCTGCCGGAGATCGTAGCGAAAGCAAAGGCCGGAAACGGCAACCTGTATGTCTATTCCATGGATGATGAAATGACCTTCGGCTTTATGAATCTGATCGAAGCAAACGCCATGGACGACGCCGTAAAAGCAGACCTCGAATCCCTGAACGTTTATGTTTCCGCGATCGGCGGTATGGCGGAGCTTTATGCCGTTATGGACGGCAGCTCCTCTCAAGCCCCCGTCGCGCAGAAGTACTTTGACGGCTTGATGTCCGTCTACTTCTCACCCAAGATGATGGAAAACGTTATCGGCTACATGGAAGACTACCTCGACGGCAACTGGAGCTACGCCATCGGCGATGGCAAGTACGAGCCGGTTTGGATCGTTGACGCTTCCAACGTCGCCAATTACGAAGGCTTCTCCGGCCACTGATTTCTTAGATCCAAAAATGTACGCGGCGCGGCTTGATAAAAGCTGCCGCGCCGCGGCTTTTCTTTGCAAGTAAAGATCGAAATGGAGACATTCTATGGCAATCCTTGAAATGAAAGGCATATCCAAGGCATTTGGCGGATCTAAAGCGCTTACGCAGGTAGATCTGCAGGTTGAAAAGGGCGAAATCCACGCGCTCCTTGGTGAAAACGGCGCGGGTAAATCCACGCTTATGAATATCGTCACGGGCGTAATTCCTATGGACGAAGGCAGCATCCTTTTTGACGGAAAGTATTATCCCTCGCCTTCGATCAAGCAAATGGAACAGGCGGGCATCGCATTCGTCCATCAGGAGCTAAACGTAATCAACGACCTCATGGTATATGAAAACATATTTCTCAATCGGGAAATCACAAATAAATTTGGGCTGCTCGACAAAAAGCGGATGATTCAAAAGGCCGGCGAACTATTTAGCCGGCTTGGCGTACAGATCGATCCGCTCATGATGGTGTCTGAATTGAAAACCAGCGAAAAGCAGCTTCTTGAAATTTGCCGCGCCCTTTATCTGGACGCAAAGCTCCTAATTCTGGACGAACCCACAACCGCGCTTTGCAACGAGGAGATCGATCACCTCTTTGGCGTATTAAGAAAGCTGAAGGGTGGCGGACACTCCTTTCTCTTTATTTCTCACAAAATGCCCGAGATTTTCGCGATCGCGGATCGCTACACCGTGCTGCGAAACGGCGTATTGGTCTCCACGGGCAATATTCATGATGTAACGCCGCATAAAATCACCTCCGACATGGTCGGCGAGCAATACGTCGATACGGATTCGTATGTGCCGCGCACTTTGGGCGAAACTGTGCTTTCGTTGGAGCATTTTTCCGGCGAAGGCTTCCACGATGTCTCTTTGACGCTGCAAAAGGGTGAGGTCGTCGCCTTTACGGGGCTTACCGGCAGCGGCGCAAGCGAGCTTATGCAAACTATGTTCGGTGTTCTCCCCATCGAAGGCGGCAAAATTAACATCAATTCCTCATCCGTTCACGGCAGTATCAAACGCTTTATGCAAAGCGGGATCGCCATGCTGCCTTCTAACCGCAAAGAAAATTCCGTGCTACCCGACATGAACATTTTGGAAAACAGTTACATCGCCGAGCACACGCTCTCAAGAAAGCGTCCCTTTATCCGTCAAGGTGAGGAGCTGCAAAAATACGAAAAAATGAAAGGGCTGCTTGCTATCAAGGCAGGCTCGCCCATGGAGGCGATCTCCTCTTTGTCCGGCGGAAACCAGCAAAAGGTATTTCTTGCAAGGTGGTTGAGCATCGGCGCCGACATTCTGCTCTTTGACAATCCGACGCAGGGCGTTGATGTAGGCGCGAAGGTGGAGATCTACCGCCTGATCATGCAGTTTGCGGCGGAGGGAAAAACCATTATCATCAATACGCTGGAAATCCCCGAGATAAAAAAAGTATCCGACCGCTGTGTCGTATTTTATGACGGAGCTATCGCAAAAATATTTCCGCACGATGAGATCGACGAGCATCAGGTCATGCTGTATTCGACAAATGCTATCAATACGACGGAGGCAAACGCACAATGAAGAATGCAATTCGTGAAAAATCCGAAAGCAGCGGTATGGGTAAGCTGTTGTCCTCGATATGGTCAAAGTACAGCTTTATCTTTGTTTTCCTTATCATCCTCATCGTCTATGCCATCACGATCACCAACAACGGCAACGCTTTTAAGTGGAGCCATATCGCGGCGATCCTCTCAAGTCAAAATACCGTGATCGTAGGCACGATCGCCCTTGGCATGGCCTTGGTCATCATCACCGGTCAAATCGATCTTTCGGTCGGTTCCTCGCTGGTTCTATGTACGGGCGCGGGGATCATGGTATTCAATATGACGGGTAGCGGCCTTTTGATGCTGCTTGCCATGGTCGTCTGCGGCGCGCTTTGCGGCTTTATCAACGGCGCTCTGGTAGGCTTTGCGAAGATGCCGCCCTTCATCGTCACGCTCGGCACCATGCTGATCTACCGTTCTCTCACACTCTCGCTGGTACGCGAAATCGATCCCGCCATCACCGGCTCCTCCAGCAGCCAGTTCGCTTTGCTAAGCGAAAACGCCAGCTACGATTTTCTGCGTATGAAATTCGGCACGGGCAGCTTAGATCTCGGCGTTAAAATTCCCTACATCACCTTTTTGTTCCTTGCGTTGCTTATTGTCGTCGTCATCCTCTCCAAAAACACGAAGTACGGCAAAAGCGTTTACGCGGTAGGCAGTAACGAGCGCACCACCCATCTTGTGGGCGTCAATGTGCAGTGGGTCAAGGTTTCCGTGTTCGTAATCACCGGCATTCTGGTCGGCTTCGCAAGCTTTATGCAGGCCTGCAAAATCGGTAACGTTACCCCCGCCTCCTCGGGCAAGAGCTATGAAATGTACGCAATCGCCGCGGTCGTGCTTGGCGGCATCAATATGTCGGGTGGACGCGGAAACATGCTGGGAGTTCTCTTTGGCGCCCTCGCGTATACGGCGATCAATTTCATCATCGTGAGCATTCCGTCCCTGAGCACCGACATTCAGGACACCTTTCAGGGGCTTGTGCTGATCGCCGTGATCTTTGTACAGACGGCGGGTCCTGTTATCAAGGAGAAGTTTAGAAATCGCCTGCGCCGAAGAAACATAGAAAAAGCAAGCCCACAAGCTGACAAGTAAGGCACTCTAAATAGAAAGTCAATTACTGGGGCGCGGCATTTTTATTGCTGCGCCCCTTCTGTTATTTCTCCCCGTTTTTGTCCGCATTTGCGAAGTCCCTCTCAAAGCGCGTTTCGCGCAGCGCAGCGGGCGCGGCACGTCTTGACAAGGAAAGTGCCTTTCTGTAGTATAAAGCAAAAGGAGGGAATATTTGGATACGGCAAGGATGATCCTGACCGAAACAAAGCTTTTAAGCTCTTAACATTCCCGCAAGGCATTATAACCCCCCTGTGGCGCGTTTATGAGTGTCTTTTGTTTTTGAGCGGAGCGGACGGCGTTCTGCGCATGAAATTTTGTATTTGCTTTCACAGAAAGAGGTTCATTATGAATATACAGCATTCGCGCCTGACTCGCGCATTCTCTATGCTTCTCTCCCTCATCCTTGTCGCTTCTCTCTTTGTCGGCTGCGCGAAAAACGCGCCGGCAGACGCGCCGCAAAGCGCTGAAACGAGCGCGCCAAGCATACCGGAGTCTACAGCCGCGCCGAGCGAGCCGGAAACGGCGGACGCGCTTCCCAAGGTAGGCGACGAGCTATCGGGCTTCGTCGTTGATGAGCTCATCCCCATGGATGCGCTCGGCGCCACCGGCGTGCGCTTTACCCATACCAAGTCCGGCGCGCAGCTTTTATATCTCTCTACAGAGGATACCAATCGCTCCTTTGATATCAGCTTCCGCACGCCCGCGCTTGATGATAAGGGCAAGCCGCATATTTTTGAGCACATCACCATCAGCGGCTCTCAAAAGTATCCGGACGCAAATCTGTTTTTCCCGTTTGCGGCGCAGACCTACAGCACCTTTGTCAACGCTATGACCTATGGCGGCATGACGACCTTCCCTCTCGCCTCCCTCTCCGAGGATCAGCTCATGAGCATGATGGATTATTACCTTTCCGGCGTTTTTTCACCGCTTCTTTATACAACGCCCGAGCTTGCCATGCGCGAAGCGTGGCGTTATGAGTTAACGGACGCGGAGGATGAGCTGAATATTGCGGGAACCGTATACAGCGAGATGCAGGGCGCAATGACGGCTTCTGTTCAGGCAATGTACAACAATATCAGCACGCTCTATCCAAGCAGCACGACCGCCCATGTGTCGGGCGGTCTGCCCGATGCGATCCGCACGCTCAGCTATCAGGAGCTTCTCGACTTTCACGATGCCTATTATCATCCCTCTAACGCGCTGATCATCCTTTACGGCAAGCTCGACTACGCGCGCTTTCTTTCGTACATCGACAGCGAATATCTCTCGAAATATGAAAAGAAGACCATCGATATCGACTTTGGCACCATTGCGCCTCTTACAAAGACCAATGATGCCGAATATGAAGCGCCCGTAGAAAAAAACGCGCAAACGAAAAACGCCTCCGAAATCTATTACAGCTTTGCGTTCAATGGCGCGAAGCTGTACGATACCTTGGCGCTGGACGTGCTTGCAGACCTGCTCTCTAAAGAATCCTCACCGGTGATGATCGCCCTTCGCAAGGCGCTGCCGGAGGCAACGGTCAACGTCTTCGTGGATTTTGACTGCCCCTGTGCGCCCTACATCGCGTTTCAAGCGTCGGGCGTCAATCCCCCGGACAAAGACGCGTTTGTTTCCGCCGTTGACGGGGGACTTGCCGCGCTCGCGCGTACCGGCATTCCCGCCGAGCTTCTTACCTCGACGCTCGCCCAAAAAAAGCTGAGGCTGCTCCTTACGCCTGAGGACGCCAATCTGGGCGTGGACGCCAGCCAGGCCATTTCTTTGTGCTGGACGTACTTTAA
>CAZNJN010000079.1:0-8728 GCA_964573365.1 uncultured Oscillospiraceae bacterium | reverse complement strand
CGCCTATGCGCTTATTGCCCCCAAGACGCGGCGGCTTAACCATAGGCGACCATTTTTCCTGACAAACCTGTGAAAAACCCCAGATCAGCCAAATATGAGAGTAGCCCTCAATACCGCGAAGCGCATTAGCATCGCGGTATTCCTTTTCAAATACAATGGTTGAGCGCTGCGCTTCAACCAAGCCGCTTTGACGCGGAATGCCGAATTTGGTGGTAAAATCGCTTTGTATGTGGGCGATGACGCGTAGAAGCTGTGTTTCATCCATGGCTTAGGCGGATTCTCCTTATTTTAGCTTATCCATGATTATACCGCAGGCAAAGCGCGCTCACAATACGCGCAAAAAAAGCGCCCGAGAGCGCTTTTTTAAGTCGGTCGTTTGATGGATTCAGTTTGAGTCCCGCTTGAGGCGCAAAAGCAGTAGTCCGGCCGCGGTAGCGCTGATGAGCAGCGGCAGCGCGATGAACAATCCGGTAGCGGAGCCGGTGGCGGGTACGTTGGTGACAGGCGTATTCGTGATAGGCGGAACGGGTGCTACCGGAACGCCGCTGCCGTTTCGCAGCATGAACACGTTGGAGCTGGAGGCCTGTCCGGGATAGCTGCTGGCGACTACGCTGTAGTGCGCGATAAGCTTGGCGCCGGGCTTAATCGAGGACGCGGCGAGCTGCGTCCAACCGCTATCACTGAGCTGCTTGACGCTCACGTTTGCGGGAATCGTCAGGATGAGACTGCCGCCCTCGTTGAGCAGGGTCACACTGTTGTGGCTTACGTCCACGCTAGCGACGGTGAAATCATGGAAATAGCTTTCTGTGCCAGCCTTTACGAGGAACATCGTATGCAGATAGGCCTGCGCGGGTATGCTGCGGGTCGTGGCTGCGCTGTAGAAGGCGCGGAAGCTGTCCCCGACGGATACGCTTGAAAGGGCGACGCTTGAACCGCTCTGCGAGTCGATAAAGGTTGTGGCGGAATTGACGTTGAAGATGAGTTCGCTACCGTCGGCGAGCTTTACCGTGATCTGATCGCCGGAAACGGCGCTAATCGTGCCGTTGCTTTCAGTATAAGAAGCGGCGAAAGCGGACGTCGCAAACATAAAGAGTAGGATCGTCATGCAGACTGCGGAAAAAATTCGTTTCATTTTTTTGTTCTCCTTTTTCGTTATCTGACAATATAACGCATAAGCCTCCCGTGAGGTTCCAAGAAAATTATGGAAGCACACAAAAGCTTGGATACAAAGCAAAAGGAATTGACAGATGGAAACGTCTGCTCTATGCTTTTTGCAAGATCGGAGGACGTATACAGGTGAGAAATATTATAGAGATCAAGGATCTTTCCCTGCCGGAGCTGGAGGTCTACGCTCATTTGGCGAAGACGCAGCCTTGCAAAAAAAAAGAAGCGGAAAAGGCGTTATTGATCGCCGAGAGCGTAAAGGTGATCTCCTGCGCGCTTGATGCGGGCTGTGAAGCGCTTTCCTTTTTAATGGCGCGCCGCCATATCGAAGGGTCGGCGCGCGCGCTGCTGGAGCGCTGCCCAAACGTAGATGTCTATACGGCGGAAGAAGAAACGCTCTGTGCGCTTACAGGATTCACGCTCACGCGCGGCGTGCTTTGCGCGATGAAGCGCCCCCGGCAAGCTTCCCCGGCGCCGATCTGCAAGGACGCGCGCCGTATCGCAATTCTTGAAAGTGTTGCCGATCCGACCAACATAGGCGCCATTTTCCGTTCGGCGGCCGCGCTGAACGTAGACGCCGTACTACTTACGCCAAGCTGCGGCGATCCGCTGTATCGCAGGGCGCTTAGGGTCAGCATGGGTACGGTGTTCCAGCTCCCGTGGACGAGAGTCAGCGGCGAGGCTTGGTCATGGCCGGAGGGCTGTCTTTTATCGCTCAAGGAGCTTGGCTTTTCAAGCGTCGCTATGGCGCTTGATGATCGCGCGCTAAACATTGACGATCCGAAGCTTGCCTCCCAGAAGAAGCTGGCGATCATACTGGGAGCGGAAGGCGACGGTATTTCGCAAAGCGCGCTCAAGCACTGCGAGTATATCGCGCGTATCCCCATGGCAAGGGGCGTAGATTCATTGAATGTCGCGGCGGCAAGCGCTGTGGCGTTTTGGCAGCTTTGCAGACGCTAAACATGCGCGGGTAAAACGCCGCGCAAAAACGCATGAAACAGAAAATAGGGAAAAGCAAGCTGTAAATTTGATAGATGCAAGCGTATTCCAGCTTCGGCGCCGTGCGAGCCTTTGCGAAAAAAATCAATGTTTGGCCATAATGGCGCGCACATCCTCCGCCGAGGCCACAAACACAGCGATGATCTGCGCGTCAAACTGTGTTTCCGCGCCTTCCTGAAGGATCTGCATGGCTTCTTCAAAGGAAAACGCTTTTTTGTAGCTGCGCGCCGATACAAGCGCGTCGAACACATCGGACACCGCCATGATGCGGGCGCATAAGGGAATTTCCTCGCCTGAAAGCCCGCTTGGATACCCTGTGCCGTCCCAACGTTCGTGATGATACTGCGCCATGTCAACCGCCATGGAAAGCCATGAGTCATCCTCGAGATCCGAGAGCGAGCTGCGAAGAATATTTGCGCCTTCGGTGGTATGCGCCTTCATCAACGTGAACTCCTCCTGCGTCAAGCGTCCGGGCTTATTGAGGATGGCGTCGGGTATTTTCACCTTGCCGATATCGTGCAGCGGAGCCGAATCATACAGCTTCTTGACGTAGTCGTCATCGATCGTATCCTCTCCGATTCCGGCCTGCTGCAGCTTTTGCCCGATCAGCCTCACATATCCGGCTGTGCGTCTGATGTGTCCGCCGGTATTCTCATCCCGCTTTTCCACCATGTTGGCAAGCGTATATACGATATTGCGCTGCATATGAGAAATCTCAAGATTCTTTTCCTTGAGCTTTGCGATATGCTCCGATATTGCGTCCTCCGTGCGGCACATGGCAGAAAATATATCCTCCAGCTCGTCGCCGGTTTCCACGCGTTTTCTGTTGCGAACACGCTCGTCATGCCTGCTTCCGTCAAAGTCCATGTTGCGCGCCTGCTCCACCAGCACGCTCATTGGTTCCTGAAGCTTTTTGTCGCAGTACCAAAGGGAGAATGCCGTGATGAGCACCATCGCGCCAAAGAGCAGCGACGCGATACCGATACAAAAAGAGTAAATGTTCGTTTTAACGCCCTGCATATCGATATCCGCAGCCGCGTATGCGGCCAAATCACCCGCTTTGTTCCGAATAGGCTTATAGACCGTAAGAAGCCAGCCGTAGGTGTCGTTTGTAATAACAGCCGGTATAGTTTCGCCGGCAAGGGTTTGCTCAATATAGGGGAAGGATTCGTCAAAGGGGACCACCGTACCTGGTTCTTCGCCTTTTAGCGTAGCGGTGTCAAGATCGAATACGACATGGCAGCCGTCGGGTCGTATGCTGTATACATACATATACTTGATCTTTTCGGCATTGTTCAAAATGGCGTACAGATCGTTTTCCGTTTCCCTGTAGCCCGGCGCAGCCTCGCCCTTTTCGAGATAGGCGTCGATTTGCTCGGCGTCTATCTTGGGCAGCATCATGGAAACGATGTCGCCGCACATGCTCGTATACTGCTCAATCAGCCTGCCCTTGTAGGCAGTGATGCTGATCGCCAAGGCAATGATGCTCAGAATGGAGGAGGAAATCACGATCAGCAGCGTGACCTTGGTGCGAATGGAACGCCAACGATACAGGCGTTCTTTCTGTAGATCTTCGCTTTTTCTCCGCTTAGCGCTGCAAGGCTTGTCCTGCATATCCTTATGCAGATAAATAGCGCCAAGGGGCAGCTTTTCCATGGCGGCCTTTGGCAGAACGCGCAGCACGATGCAAAGGAGAATGACCGTGACGCTTTTATCGAGCAGATCGACACAAAGATCAGCGGTAAACTGCGCCAAAAATTTGCCCAGATGCGTTTGCGCATAAAGGAAATTGGCAAGGGGCGCGGAGATGCCTTGACCGAAGGAAAAGCCGTAAAGCACCCATGTAATCAAAGAACCCAGCGCGCCGCCGATGGCGGCGAAGATCGCTACCGCCAACAAACGCCCACGCCAACGCAGCAGCAGCGCGCGCTTTGAAAGCTGAGCGGCGGCCACGGCGATGAGCACGTTGAGAAAGCTATAGTAAAGCGTCATGGGATCGGGAGAGACAGATATGAGCGCGGTAATGTAGTTGGAAAGAAAACCGACCGCTATGCCGGGGAACGTACCGCCAAGCGCGGCTGAAAGCACTGTTCCCACGGAATCCAGATACAGCGGAACGTGGAATTCATCCATGAGAGAGACCAGACCAATATTCAAGGCAAGCCCGATAAGGACGAGCAGCAGTGTGGCTTTTGAAAACAGTTTTTTAGTCATGCGCCGCGATTCCTTCCTTCCCTTATCCCTTTTTAGGGCAATCAGCAAACGAAAACTGTCAAAGATGGCGGTAAGCCGCGTTTGCAAGCCGGACGTTAATTGTATATAAGTATAATTTTAGTATACTCCCGGCTTGATGCGATGGCAATACGCAGAGTTGGCGCGGCGCACGCTAGCCTCTGATGTGTGATTCCCATATGGAACAGCGTGAGTTTGTCACGGAAGGATCATAAAAAAGGCGGTATTCTATGCTCAGAAAGAAAAAGCATACGAGCGTAACTGGAATAAAGCTTATAATAGGAGGAAAAGAATATGTCCGTACTTACAATCACCAAAGACAGCTTCCAAAAGGAAGTGCTGGAAAGCGATAAGCCCGTCCTCGTGGATTTTTGGGCAAGCTGGTGCGGCCCTTGCCGCATGGTATCCCCGGTAGTCGATGAGATAGCGGCAGAAACGCCGTCGGTCAAAGTCGGCAAAGTCAATGTGGATGAGCAGCAGGAGCTGGCTGCCGCGTTCAACGTCATGAGCATCCCCACCTTGATCGTGCTCAAGAACGGCAAGGTCGTAGATCAAGCCGTCGGCGTTCGATCCAAAAAGCAGATTCTATCCATGCTCGCATAATCACGCAACGCCGCCGTCCAAGCCTTGGGCGGCGGCGCTTTTTTATTTGGCAAGCCTTTGCAAGGCCTTTTTATCGGTCAGCTCCACGCTTCCTCTGCGAAGGGCGAGCATTCCTTCCGACTGAAAATATCTCAGCATCCGCGTGACGACCTCCCGCGCTGTACCTAAGTGGGCGGCGATCCGGTCATGGGTGGTATGGAGGGTGTCGCTGCCTTCAAGCATACTTTCCTCCAGTAAAAAGCTCGCCAAACGCTCATCCACGCTTTTCCACATAATCTGCTCTACCAGCCACATGACCTCCGAGAAGCGCGTAGCCATCAGTTGGTTGGTATAATTGGCAAGCGCCGCTGATTCTTCCATAATGCCTTTATAGACCTCCGCCGGGATGACCCAAAGCGCAGAGTCCTTCTCAGCTTCGATGGTGATATCAAACTGGATGCTGTTCATCATACAGGAGGCGGAAAACAAGCACATATCGCGATCAAACAGGCGATAGAGCGTGACCTCCTTCCCCTCATCCGAGAGGATGAAAGCCCGTAGCTGACCAAAGCGGATGACCAATAGACCCACACAGTCCGCAGAGCCGTTGTGCAGCAGCGCGCCCTTTGGGACGGTACGCTCAACCGCAGACTGCGTCAGCAGCTTACGCTCCTGTTCCGTCAACTTGTCCCACACGGGGAAAATATCCTCAAACGCCATGCTGGGAGCCTCTTTTCTTTGCACAGTATAAGGTGATTTGCGTCATATGTCAATTCGGCGGCGAAGAATCTCAGCTCTGCGACGGAGAAGACGCGCCGCGCGTACTTGCGGAGGAGAGAAATCCCTTTGGGCAGAGGAGCGGAAATCATACTTTTCTGCGCGTAAAAAGCGCCAAACGGCTTATGGTGACAAACTCACGGTTAAATTGACGCGCCCTCGATATAATAACAACAAAAAGCGGAGGCGTCAGCACATATGAAATACGATATTAAGGCCTTTCTAAAAAGAAATCTTCCCCTTCTGCTCGCAGTACCGATCGGCGCGGCAGTCGGGTATTTGTACTATCGCTTTATAGGATGCGCGGACGGAACTTGCGCAATCACTTCAAATCCGTATATCTCAACGTTTTACGGCGGAGTGATCGGTTGGCTTATCGGCTCCGTACTCATGCCGGGAGGCTGCTGCGCATGCGCGGCCAATAGCTGCAGCAAGGAGGAGAACGATGAATAAAACTGTGATAATCGGCGGCGTAGCAGGCGGCGCAAGCTGCGCTGCACGCTTACGAAGGCTTGATGAGAACGCGCAGATCGTACTTTTGGAGCGAGGCGAATACATTTCCTACGCCAACTGCGGACTACCCTATCATGTCGGCGACGTGATCAAGTCCCGCAGCGCGCTGCTTCTGCAAACGCCGGAGGCGATGCAGGCAAAATTTCGTGTGGAGGTGCGCGTTAAAAATGAAGCTCTCTCCATTGACCGCGCAAACAAGACCGTCTCCGTAAAAAATCTGCGCACGGGCGAAACCTATTTGGAAAGCTACGATACGCTCGTGCTCGCTACCGGTTCGTCGCCTCTGCGTCCGGCGATTCAGGGAATCGATTCGCCGCGCATCAAGACGCTATGGACGGTGCCGGACGCTGACGAGCTGAGGGCGCTGATCCGCGAGCAGGGCGTCAAGACCGCCGCTGTCATTGGCGGCGGCTTTATCGGGCTGGAGATGGCCGAAAATCTCCGCCATGCCGGACTAGCGGTCTGCGTTGTTGAAATGCTCGATCAGGTTATGGCTCCGCTAGACTATGAGATGGCGCAGCTTTTGCAGGAAAACATCACGCAAAACGGCGTGGTGCTTTCTTTGGGCGATGGCGTTTCCTCGTTTTGCGACACAGGCGACGAGGTGACGATTACGCTGAAAAGCGGCAAGACCTTGACGAGCGAGCTTGTGATCCTCTCCATCGGTGTGCGTCCCAACAGCGAGCTGGCAAAAGCCGCCGGCCTTTTGACGAATGCGCGCGGCGGCGTCGTGGTGGATGATTTTTTGCGCACCTCGGACCCAAGCATCTATGCCGTCGGGGACGTAATCGAGGTAGAGGATTTGATTTTCAAAGACCGTACCATGATCCCTTTGGCGGGGCCTGCCAACAAACAGGGACGTATCGCCGCAGACAATATCGCGGGCGGGCAGGAAAGCTATCGCGGAACGCAAGGAAGCTTTGTCGCCAAGGTGTTTGAGCTTTCGGCCGCCTCGACGGGCGCAAACGAGAAAACGCTCGTCCGGCGCGGCCTTGAAAAGGGCAGGGATTATGAAAGCGTCATTATTACGCAGAATTCCCACGCGGGCTATTACCCCGGCGCAGCACCCATGACGCTCAAGCTGCTCTTTTCCATGGACGGCAAAGAGCTGTATGGTGCGCAGATTGTGGGAAGGGACGGCGTGGATAAGCGCATAGACACGCTTGCCGTCGCGATTCGGCTTCACGGCGGCGTTTTATCGCTCAAGGAGCTGGAGCTTGCATATGCGCCGCCCTACTCCTCCGCGAAGGACCCGGTGAATATGGCGGGCTTCGTCGCGGAAAACGTGCTTTGCGGCAGGGTACGCTTCGCGCAATGGCATGTGGTGGAAAACGACCCGGAGGCGGTGCTGCTGGATGTACGCGAAGACGCGGAGCTTATGGCGTTCTCGCTGCCAAGGGCCAAGCATATTCCGCTTGGTGAGCTTCGCCATAGGCTTGATGAGCTTGACAAGGAAAAGCGAATCATTACCTTTTGCGCAATCGGCGTTCGCTCCTACAACGCGGCGCGGATCTTGATGCAAAGCGGATTTCGGGATGTGCAGCTCTATCCCGGGGGAACCCGTTTCTACCAGTCTACCCATTATAAGGAGGAGGCCATGGCAAACAGCGATACGGCGCCCGTTTCGGACAGCGGGCATGTGGAAGGCGGAGAAAATCCGACCGTGTCCATGCGTTTGGATTGCAGCGGTATGCAGTGTCCCGGTCCGATCATGAAGGTTTTTGAAACCATGAAGGATATGAAGGACGGCGAAATGATGGAGGTTCTATCCTCCGATCCCGGCTTTTCCAAAGATATCGGCGCGTGGTGCAGACGCACGGGCAATACGCTCGTCACCAACGGGCGGCGGGAAAGCGACTATGTGGCATTTGTAAAAAAGGGCGGCAAGACCATGGAAAAGGCTGCAAAGGAAATGCCCGAGCGAAAGACGATGATCGTGTTCTCCGGCGATCTGGATAAGGTGCTTGCAAGCTTCATCATTGCAAACGGCGCCGCGGCAATGGGCAGGCCGGTAACGATGTTCTTTACCTTTTGGGGGCTGACGGCTCTTCGCAAAGCGCAGAAGCAGCCCGTAAAAAAGACGTTTATGGAGTCAATGTTCGGCGCGATGCTGCCGCGAGGAAGCAGGAAGCTGTCGCTTTCCCGCATGAACATGGCGGGTATGGGAAGCGCGATGATGAAGAAAATTATGCACGATAAAAATGTGGACTCCCTGGAAACGCTGATCGAAAAAGCGATGCGGCAGGGCGTCAAGATCGTCGCCTGCACCATGAGCATGGATGTGATGGGGATTAAGCGGGAGGAGCTGATCGACGGCGTGGAGCTAGGCGGCGTCGGCGCGTATCTGGGGGATGCGGAGGAATCCAACGTGAATCTGTTTATATAAACGTAAGCAGCCGAAAAAACAGCGAAGGCGGTCGAGGCGGTATTAAAACCGCCCGACCGCCATATTTAATTGATG
>CAZNJN010000078.1:0-8741 GCA_964573365.1 uncultured Oscillospiraceae bacterium | reverse complement strand
CCGGCTCGCTTGTAAGCTGTTATTTCATGAAGACAGACGGCGCTTCGTCGCCGGATACCGATCACGGCGTGGAAATGAGCTATGCGGATATGATGAACCTCTCAAAGCAGAATGCGGGAAAGCTCAGCAATCTGTATTTCAGCTCCGTCAGCGGCAGCACGCACCCCTATAAGCTTACGGGCGGCTATCCGTTCCCGTTTTTGCTCTCCGGCGCTTTAAGCGCTTCGGAGAACAGCATTCTGCCCCATTACGGGGACTGGCCCTCGCCCGTCGGCGGAACCTACCTTGCCTACTATGAAAAATACACGAGCGACGGCAGCATAAGCTATGGCTATTACGCGGGTATGCTCGATACGCTCGATAATAGCGTAAGCGGGCATAACGGACAAAAGCAGATCGTGGAGGACGGCTACGCGATCCTCAGCACCGAGACAATCGCCTCCGTAAAGTACGGAAACGGGGATACCATTTTGCCTATGGAGGCAGGCGTCACCTACGAAGCGGACAGCATGAACTATAACGGCGCGGTGTTCAGCGTGTACCGCTTCAAGGCGGATTCCCCGATTATGACGATGGGCGATACGGAGGAGGATAAGCTTACCAAAGCCGAAAAATGCAAAATCGATCCCAATGGCGCGGATGATAAAGAAAACCGCTATTACGGGTTTTACTATCAAGTAAAAATCAATGATGATACCTATTACTTTAATCCGGACTTTGCCAAGACGGTGAGCGGAACAGGCCAAAGCCTTCCCGCAGCGGTCGCTGTCCGCACGGCAAGACAGCTTGAAAAGCTGTGTAACGGACGCAAGGATAAGCTGTACTGGGGCTACAGATGTCTGAAAGAAAGCGATATCGGTTCGCCGCCCAAAGAGCTTGCCTCTGCTTGTACCTTTGTGCAGGAGCATGACATTGAGCTTGGCAGCGGATATGCAGTTACGCCTATCGGTACAGATCAAAGCGCGTTTCGCTGCACCTACAGCGGCAACGGCTATAAAATCCTCTCAAGCTTTACGATCAGCGGAAATCAGCATGTCGGCTTGTTCGGCTACAACAAGGGAACGCTTACGGATATTCTTCTTGTGGCAAAGGAGGGAGCCGCGCCTGCTGTGAGCGGCAACAATTATGTCGGCGCGCTCTGCGGCACAAACGCGGGTGAGATCAGCAACTGCCTTGCCGCGGGCTTTAGCGTAAGCGGCAGCGGCCCGATCGGCGGCTTTGTCGGACAGAACCTGTCCCCGGGCGCGATCGAAAACTGCGCGGCGATTCACTACAGCGTGGGCGGCACCGGCGGCGGCGTTTCGGGCGGCAGCAGCGTTGGCGGCTTTGTTGGCTCGTGCAGCGGCGGAAGCATCACAGGCTGCTTTGCCGTCGTGACCGACACCGCGACAAGCAATGAAGGGGAGCAGAAGGGCTTTGCCGGCGGAAATTCAGCGAGCATTTATGCCTGCTACTGCGCTGCGTATCATAACGCGAGCGGCAGCTATTTGGACTTTGGAAACGGGGGAAACAACTGCCTTGCCTACCAAAACGGAGCGGCGAGCTCTGCCGCGTATATCGCGGCGCAGCTTAGCTGGACACATGCCGACCAAGAGCATTCCTTCCCCCTAAGCGATTCTTTAAGCGGCGAATGCGCGTGGCCCAGCAGCGTAAGCGATCAAACAGGCAAGATCATTTACTACGGAAACTGGATACAGTGATAAGAGAAACGGAGAGCGGCACGATGAAAGCGGCGCGTAAAAAACTGCATAACGAAAAAGGCGCAAGCGTGGTGCTCGCTCTGATCTTTTTTCTTGTATGCCTTATGGTAGGCGGCGTGGTGCTTACGGCGGCAAGCGCGAACGCGGGACGCTTTTCGCACCTTCGCGCCGATGAGCAGAACTACTTTTTGTTAAGCTCGGCAGCTTCGCTGCTGCGTGACGACCTTTCGGGTGCAAGATACGACATCGTGAAAAAGCAAAAGGGTGAGGCGGAGCCTGTCACGACCCTTCCTCAGGTGAACAGTGATCCCTATCTCAAAAACGTATATCTCAGAGGCAAGCTGAACGCATGGATTAAAGCCGTCTATCAGGAGGAAAGCGGGGCGGGAGGCCCGTTTGCCTTCACGGTGGAATACGATGGAAAAACTGTCAACGCGGCGGCCTATATCGGCACGAAGACGGATAAAAGCCCCTATAGCATTGAGCTGTATCTCGATCTGGCGGAGGAGGGGAGTACAGAGACGCCCGATAAGGAAAACTACCGGCTGCGCGTACTGATTCCTGCGAGCGTATCGGTCAATAAGGAAGCGGCACGAGAGGACAAAAGCGAAACCGTGACAACAACAGAAACAACGCGAATTCTATATGGACAAGGCGTGATCAGCAAAGCGAAGGAGGATGGGGCGGCATGAAAAGGCTGAAAGAAAAGCTGCGCCAAACGCACGGCGAGACGCTCGTGGAAACGCTTGCGGCGATACTCATCCTCGCTCTTTCAAGCGCTATGTTAGCCGTGATGTGCAATATGGCGGTGAACATCAACAAGCAGGCGGCTGACGCGAATTACAGACTGTACCGGGAGATCTCCGTTGCCGAGCAGGCGGCGGGAACGGAAAAGATCACCGTAAAGCTTGTCTTTCCCGATGCGACGATCAGCGTCAATCAGGTCGAGTATACGGGGTCTGAAAACGAGCTATACTCGTATAAACTCATACCCAAGGAGGATCGCTGAGATGCTGAAAAAATGCGCGTCAAAGCGCGGCATGACGCTTATGGAGATCCTTTGCGCGATTGCCGTACTCGGCCTTTTGACGGGAGCCATCGCCTTTGCGCTGCCGTCCACAGTGCGCACCTACCAAAGCATAACGACGGGTTCCGAAGCGTCGGTGCTGCTTTCAACCTTGAATACGGCACTCTCAGAGGAGCTTCGCTACGCCTCGGATATACGCGTCACGGAGGCAGGCGCGCTCGAACAATATAGCAGTGAACGCTTCGGAGAAGCGGTGCGGCTTGCTTTTGTAACAAATGAGCAGGAGCAAATCTATATTGGCGTAGAGCAAAAGCAGGACGAGCAAAGCGTCTTTCCGCTGATCAGCCAAAGGGCGTATACGAGCGGCCTTTCTCTCTATACAGAGAATGATGCCAGCCGTATCGTTTACCTTCCCGAAAAAAAGCTTTTCTATGTGGCTTTGACCGTGTATAACAAGAATACGGAGCGCTATGTATGGAACGAATTCTATGTGCGGCCGCTCAACGCGCCCAAGACAAGCACAGAGTAACGCAAAGGAGAGCACAATGACGGATAATCGTGTACAAAAGGGCTTTACGCTCGTAGAAATGCTGATCGTGATCGGCTTGATCGCCGTGCTGCTCGGCGTGGGTATACCTGTTGCGAGTACGGCGCTGCAGGAAAGTCAGGCAAAGAGCTGCGACGCCAAGTGCCGCGCTCTTGAAAACGAAGCGAACGCAAAGGTTATGAACGAGACGGAAAGCGAGCTGCCGCCCGCGGATAACGATCCGCTCAACGACCACGCAAGCAGGCGTCTGGAAGGAAATGACAAGGAAGCGAAGGCAAGAGCCGCGTTAGAAGAGCTGCCGGAGGATTACAGGACGCTCTGCCCTGCGGGCGGCGACATTGCGATCTATCCCGATCTGGACGGAAATATCCATCTGGTTTGCTCGATCCACGGCAAAGGCGTGATACAGTATTTCAATCCGGTTGACTCTATGACAAACGGCTTTCAGACGCTCAAAAACAACAGCGCGACTATCTCCACAAAAATCGATTCCACCTCCTCAAACGGGCCGAACATTCTGGCGATGTTTCCGTATCTGCCAAGCTTCGGTTCCCATAATATCGCCACCTGGTCGATCAAAAATTCCGAGGAGAACGATAGAACAAAGCGAACGATGAAATACATCGTCTGGTCGGATATTGATATTCGCGCACTTTCAACCGGAACGACTGTGCCGGTTATGCGTTATAACGTGAGCGACGGGACTTATGAGGTCTGGACAATGCGCGTTACAAACTGCAACGACAACAACGAGACCTATAGGGTGCTCAATCACGCCTCAAATAATGCGGAATACAAGAAAAGCGCCGAGGAAACGGATAAATCAAAGCTGACATTTGAACAGGCGCTCACATGGTATGACGCTGCGAAAGCGGAGCTGCATTATCAATAATACAGACGTATAATTATATATTATTTTGCCATAAAAAGCGGATTGACTCTTCCCTTAGGGCAGAGTTTATACTAAGGTCATGCTTCGAAGCAAAAAACAAAACGGAGGACGAGGATGCTGACGATCGGACAGTTTTCAAAGGTATGTCAGGTGAGCGTCAAGGCTCTGCATTATTATGACAAGATCGGGCTTTTGCACCCGCAATCGGTAGATTCATGGACGCTTTACCGCTACTATGATGAATCGCAGATCCCGACGATGCTTTTGATTCAGCGACTCAAGCGTTACGGCTTTACGCTTTGCGAGATCGTCGAGCTCCTACAGGAGCATGACAAGGCGCGCTTTATCAAAAAGCTCAAAAAGAAAAAAGAAGAATTAGAGCGGGATATCGAAATAAGCGAGCAGATCATGCGAGAAATGGAAATACATGTAAGCTGCTATGAAAGGACAGGAAATATCATGAGTTATCAGAATCAATATGAAATTACCATCTCCCGAAGCGAGAGAATGCCCATTCTTTCTATAAGAGAGAAAATGTCGATCGAGGATTTTGGCAAGTATTACAGCGTACTTTTTGAAAAGGTTGCGCGCGAGAAGATCGAAACGGATGGAAAGGTCATGGCGATCTATTTTGACGAAGCCTTTGATCCGGAGTGCTCGGATATTGAGCTTGCCGTCGGCGTGAAAAATGAAGCGCAGGCGAGCCGCGTGCTCGAAGCGTCGGAGGTTGCGACCACAACGCATAAGGGCAGCTACTCGGGTCTTTCAAACGCATATGGCGCCATCATGCGTTACATCAGCGAAAACGGTATGGAGATCGCGGATGCACCTTTTGAAATCTATCGTAAAACGCAGTTTGATAAGCTGCCGAGCGAAGAATGGGAAACGGATATTTTCTTCCCAGTGCGTAAAAAATAAAGATAATCAACACAAAGACGGCTGCAAATCACGGCCGCCTTTTGTGTTTTCTCTGACTATTGGAGCTTATAATAAGGGTATAACGAAAAAAGGGAGTTGCGCGTTTGTTTTTTCTTGCAATTGGCGCTGAGTTTGCTATAATTTGTGCATAAAAAACAGGAAGAAGGCGAGGAATATTGTCAGAGAACGACGGGTTTCTAGTACCTGATTTTTGGAAGGAATTTTCCTGCAAGTGCGGCGCCTGCCGAAAAAGCTGCTGCATGGGCTGGGATGTGGGGATATCGCAAAGAGAGTACTTTTCGCTCGTTGGCGCGAGCTGCTCCTCTGAGCTTCGCAGCAGACTGGACGAGGCATTTTATGTTCCCCACGACGCTTCGCCGGAGCGCTATGCCCTTTTGAACCACAATTACTTGGGTGATTGTCCCCTCAGAGCGCAAAACGGCCTGTGTATGCTCCAGCGCGAGCTTGGCGAGGCGGCGCTGCCCGAGGTATGCAGGCGCTACCCCAGAAGCATCAACTGCTCTCTTGGCGAAGCGACGCTTGCCAATAGCTGCGAGGGGGTTATTGAAGGGTTTATCGGCAGAGAGGAGCCGATCCGTTTTGAAAGGCTGGCGCTTTTCATCACGCCAAACGGGGATGAAACGCCGCAAAGAATGCAAACGCGCATGCAGTGTGTCAACATCATGCAGGACAGACGGCTCGCCGTGCGTTACCGTATCGCGGCGATCGGCGATTTTTTGCAAGCGGGACACCCGAAAAACGCGCCCTTTGCCATGCGCCTTCCGGCGCTGCTTGCGCTTGCCGAGCTTTATAAGGAGATCAGCCCGAATATCGGAAGCTACTGCGCCGACGCCTATGAAGCGCTTTCCGGCTGCACGCAGGAGGACTATGCCCGCTTTGCCGCCATGCATGACAAACACTTTCCACAGCTTTCGCTGATGATGGAGCATTGCTTGGTCAATCATCTCTTTTATGAAAAATTTCCCTTCGCGCCCCAGCTGCGCTCTGCTAGAGAAGCCTTTATCGCGCTTTGCGGCGTCTATGGCTTTTTACGCATTCTGTGCGTGGGAAATACGCCCAAGCTCCGCTCCAACGACGCGCTTGTGGATATGCTCTGCTCCGCATTTCGCGTTATTGAGCATACGCGCTTTGAGAGCAACGTGAACGCGGTCATGAAGCGAAGCGGCTATGGGATGGAGGACGCCGATCTGCTCCTGATGCTTTAAGCGCGCTTGTTTCTTTGCTGCAAGGGGAGGCAAAAGCGCACTGGAAATATAAAACGAACAAAATAATCACCTAAAAACAAACCAAACCGATAAAAAAATCTATTGGCAGATCTGATAAAATGATGCAGTATTGATCTATACATATTTATTTTGCTGCTCTATCTGTTTTGAAAGGGAAATAAAAGGTCTTTCTGGTCGAAGATGAAATCGTAGTGCGCGAGGGCTTGTGCAACAATATCCTTTGGGAACAATATGGCTTTACCTATTCCGGCGACGCATCCGACGGCGAGATGGCTTTACCGGTGATCCGTGAAATGCAGCCCGATCTGCTCATCACGGATATTAAATACCGTTTATGGACGGACTGGCTTTAAGCGAGCTGATGCGCAAGGAGCTGCCCAAAACGAAGATCGTCATCATCAGCGGCTATGACGATTTTTCCTATGCGCAGCAGGCGTATAACATCGTGTTTTTCTCGCTTAACGGCGCAAACAGCAGCGGCAGTATGCTCGAAAGCTATAACGACGCGCTTGCAGAGGTGCAGGACGAGGTCACGCATTCCTTTGCAAACCATTCTGAGCTGCTGCTGTTTCGCTGGAATGTGAACGCATACCTTCATCCAGCAGAGTGTTGATTATATCGTGCTTGCGCCGATCACTGAAATGGGCTGGAATTCTATTTTGCAGGAGGCAAAGGATGCCGGAATCCCCGTGATACTGGTAGACCGGCGCGTAGCCGCGGAGAACGATAGCCTCATTACGGCCTGCGTAGGTTCGGATTTTGACAAGGAGGGGAGCGTGGCGGTAGAGTGGAATATAATCCCCTTCAGGGGCCTTACGTCGCCCGGATCATGAAGGATCTTGAGCAGGGGAAAGCCGTGCAGAAGGTTCAACACATTGAGAAAACCAAGTTTGACTGCCTTACGATTACCCAAAAGATGATTGACGAAAGAGCATATTGAACAAGGAAAGCCATAGCCCCTTGCAGGTAGAAAGCGGCATGACGTATCGGGCTATTACAAAACAAAGGGGCGGGCTGGTCTGTAAAATCAGTCCGTCCCTTGAGCATGTTATTTTAGGGAACCTCTGATTAATTCAGCACAGCAGCTAAGCGGCTGATTATTCCGTCATAGCTCGCCCCAAAATCCTCGGCGTAGCGCCGCTACGCCTGCGTTTTTGGAGCGGCTCTGTCAGAAAATCATCTCGCTTATCTACCATTCTTCATTTAATCAGAGCTTCCTTAGATTTTCATGCACACATCCCATGCGCGCCAAATCACGCTGCGAAGATTCCCTACGCTGTTTGCGTCGCCCACAAGATGTACGTTTTTTCCGCCTTCGCACAAAGGCGCGCTTTTATAGCCTACCGATACGATCACGCTCTCGCCCTTAAGCTCAAACTCCTTGCCCTGCGCGTCCCTTACGCGAACTCCGTCCTTGCTGATGCTGACAAGAGCGGTATTCAGATACACAGGCGTTTTTTTGAACGCGAGCATTTCCCGTAAAAACGAGGAATTGGCAAGGCAGACGCCCTTCACGGCGATCAGATCATTTTTCAGCTCAACGATCTGCGGCTTTTTACCCTTGCCGATCAGGTCGTAGGCAATTTCGCAGCCTGTGAGTCCGCCGCCGATGATAATGACGTTTTCGCCTACCTCTTTGCCGGCAAGGTACTCCGTAGCCTCCATGGCAAGCTCCGCGCCGGGTACGGGCAGTTTCTTGGGAACGGAGCCTGTGGCGATGATGATTTCATCAAAGTCTGTAAGCTCCTCTGCGCTTTTGATCTCGGTCTTGTATTTTACCGGAATGCCCGCCTTTTCAATCTCCCGCTTATACCACTTTATCAGCTCTTTGTCGCTTTCCTTATAGGACGGCGCTGCGGCGAGAATAAATACGCCGCCGAGCTTATCGCTCTTTTCAAAAATAGTGGGCTTGTGACCGCGCTTTGCAAGCACGAGCGCACACTCCATGCCGCCTATGCCGCCGCCCACGATCGCAACGCTCTTGGGATGCGCTGTTTTTACGATGCGGTATTTTTTCGTTTGCATCGTCACGGGATTGAGCGCGCAGCGCGCCATGTGGATGGCGTCGCTAAGATCCTGTATGTTAGCCGTACCTTCGTAGCGAGCCATGGTGAAGCAGGCGTTATGGCAGCGGATACAGGGCTCGATATCCTCCTCGCGCCCCTCCATGAGCTTAGTCACCCATTCGGGGTCCACAAGGAACTGCCGCGCCACGCCCATGCCGTCGATCTCGCCCTCCGCGAGTGCGCGTGCGCCCTCGCTCGGCGTCATTTTGCCCGCGCATACCACGGGGATGTCCACAAATTTTTTAATATGCGCAACGTCGCCAAGATTGCAGTTTTCCGGCATATAGGCGGGCGGATGCGCCCAGTACCACGCGTCGTAGGTTCCGTTGTCGCAGTTGAGCATA
>CAZNJN010000077.1:0-8825 GCA_964573365.1 uncultured Oscillospiraceae bacterium | reverse complement strand
TATCCTTTCTCGGTGTTCCGTTCGTTTTTGTTACGCCTCGCGGCGCACGACCATGAAGCGCATAATGCTTTCATCATTTTTGAAATTACGTTCGAGTTCTCTGGGGAATTCGGGCGCCGCTTCAAAATTCACGAGCACATAATAGCCTTCCGTCTTATAATCGATAGGGTAAGCAAGCTTTTTCTTGCCCCACTCATCGGTATTCTCGATCACGCCGTTATTGGCGGTGATGATGCCGGCAAACTTGTCGATAACAGCCTTGTTGGCTTCCTCCTCAAGTTCCGGCGTGATGACGTAGAGAGCTTCATACTTATTCACGCTTTTCACCTCCTTCTGGTCTAATGGCTCCGTGTCACTGCGCGGAGCAAGAAGCACGTTAGTAGTTCGATAATAGCACAAAGCGAAATCCCATGCAAGAGATTTCACTCAATATCTTCATGATTTTCGCTATTTTTTTGATCCCAATCCTCTCTTTGGTCAGTCCTTTTCGCGACGCAGGATGCGCCTTTCACGGCAGCGTTCTTCAGTGGGATACTCCGCTATCCTCCTCGTCGGACTTTTCACTTTTTCTATCCTTTGGAAAAATATACGCGTCTTTTTTCCACAGCCAGCTAAAGCCAAGCTCCTCGCCCTTTCCGATGCGGAAAAAGTTTTCCTTATGCCGCAGGAGCATCCCAAGAGATGCGGGCAGCACGCAGGCGGCGGATGTCCAGCTTTGATAAATAAAGCCCAGAATAAGCGGAAAAGCAACGGCTGCAAAGAGCGCGCCTATAAACACATAATCAGTGAGCAGCGCCACAAGCGCCGTAAGCACAAGCAAAAGCAAAAACAGCCGATAGTCAAAGGCAAGGATCATGCCGCCCAAGCAAGCAAAACCCTTTCCGCCGCGAAAGTGCATATAATACGGGAACATATGCCCAAGCACGCAGGCGCTGCCGCACACCAATTTTGCATAAACGAGCTGCGAATAAAATGCGCCCATCGCATACATAATCAACGCCGTTTTCAAAATATCAAAAAGCATGACGCCCGCGCCCAGCTTCCTTCCAAAGAGAATCATGGCATTTGACGCACCCGCGTTATGCGAGCCCTGTTTTTTTACATCCACTCCTTTTCTCTTGCCAATCAGGTAGGTCGGGTTAATGCAGCCTACCAGATAGCCGATGAAAGCGCAGTATATCATAGTGACCTCATGCTAAATTCAATATGTATTTTTTCAGCGCCCACGCCGCCCCCTCTTCATCACAGCTTGGAGAAAGCACCGAAGCGTGCGCCTTGACCTCATCGGCGGCGTTAGCGGGCGTCACCGCTATGGAAGCCAGCTCCAGCATGGAAATGTCGCTTTCGCCGTCGCCCATGGCAAATGTTTGCGAAGGATCAATCGCGAGTATTTTGCAAAGCGCCCGGAGCGCCTTTCCCTTGCAGACGCCTTGATTGTTGAATTCAAGCCCCTGATTGGCCGAAACGACCGGCGTGAGCGCAAGCTCGGCGCAGCGCGCAATCGCCCGATCACAATCGGAATAATCGTGGAAAAACAAATTGATCTTGTCTACGCTTTCGCTTCGCTCCTCTACAAAAGCAGGCATACTCTCGACCAGGGTGCGCGAATGCGGAACCGCCTCCGCTAAGAAGTGCGCATTGTAATATGCCGAATCCCTCCACTGCGTCTTTTGCGTATAGATCTTTTCATCCGCAAAAATCTCCATCATGGCGGAAAAATCGCGGCTTCTCTCCCATACCTCGCGCACAGTATCTGAAGGAATTGAATCCGTGTAAATGATCTCGTCCCTTTTTGCGTCATAAATATACGCGCCGTTAGCAAGGATGTGATAGCGGATGCAGGGAAGATTGCTGAAAATCACGTCCATTTCGCAATGCGCTCGTCCGGTCGAGATCACGACCTCTATACCCGCCTCTGCGGTAAGTCGTACCGTGTTTTTTACATTCTCCCTTAATTCGTTCTTTGAGTCTAAAAGCGTGCCGTCAATATCAAGAGCGGCAAGTTTTATTTTTTCCATATTTCATTCCTGACTTCTATCAAACTTTATATCACGCCGCTTACGTTTCAAAGTCCAGCGTCATGCCGACGCCCACCTCGCGCACTTGAAAGCGCGCGGCAAAGGCGCATTTGACCTCAAAGGACGTGCAGTGGCAGGGATAAACAATCGTCACTCCCAGTGTTTGAAGGGCGTCGAGCGTTTTGCCGAGTCTCTCATCACACGCAAAAAGATGGAATCCCCCGAGCAGCCCCTCGATCGGCTGATCTGGATACAGCCGCTTTGCCTGCGCCACAATGTTGCAGATACCGCTGTGCGCGTAGCCGCTAATTACAAAAATACCCTGTTCTACCATTAGTATAGCCGCACTGTCGTCAAAAAGAAAGTCGCGTTTCCATTTTCCGCTTTTTTCATACTCTCCGATCGCGTTACCCGCTTCAAAAGCAAAAGTGCGTTTTATCTCGCCCAAAAAGGCGACATGCTCGGAGATGCTGCACGCATCTTTGCTAAGATGCAGCTTGATACGGGGCGGCAGCTCCGCTTGCGTCACTGGCGCACCGATCGACATATTTTCCGCACGCTTGGGCAAAAACACATCGGGATGCGCGTAAAGCGACACTTCCTGCGGCAAGCTCCCGATCAGCGCTCTAAGCCCGCCTGTATGGTCGTTATGACCGTGGGAAAGTACCAGATCCGTCACTTTTGTAAGGTCAAGCCCCATCCGGCGGGCATTTTCCAAAAAGACTTCGGAATAGCCCGTATCAAAGAGGATGCTTTTTTCTCCGTCCTCAATTAAATAGCTTACCCCGGGTTCTCCCAAATAGTATTGGTCGATATACGTATTGTTATCAAGAAGTACCGTCAGCTTCATCGTTTTTCCGCCGATTCGCATTCTGTAGCCGTACCGACCAGAAGAAGGCGCAGCATATCAAGCTCGTACTGCAGCCCGTAGAGCAGCGCGTCCTCATCCATGCAGTATAAGGGATTGTGGTGCGGCTTATCGCAGTTTTTTTCAGCGCAGCGCGTCCCCAGCTCTACAAAAAAGCCGGGACAGTGCTCCGTAAAATACGGAAAATCCTCCCCGGGCATAAGGCAGCCGATCTCAAGGAGTCTTTCTTCGCCAAAGCGTGTCTTGATCGCCCTTTCGGCGGTATTGTTCAGCGCACAGTCATTCACGACGGACGGATAGCCGGGCAGCCACGAAAACGTGCATTCCGCTCCGTTTGCCGCCGCCGTGTTCTCGCAGATCCGCCTAGCCTCATTTTCGATCAATCGCCGCGTCTCGCTCCCGAAGGAACGCACCGAAGCGGAAAGCTCCGCGCTCTCCGGTATAATGTTATACGCGCTGCCCGCCTGAAAGCGGCATACAGAAAGCACCGCGCTTTCCTTTGCCGGAATTCGTCTTGAAACGATGCTTTGCAGCGCGCAGACGATCTCCGACGCGCAAAGCAGCGGATCGACGCATTGCTCAGGAAAAGCACAGTGTCCGCCCCGTCCTTGGATATGAACGTCGAAGCGGTCAACATTCGCGGTAAGGACGCCGCTTTTTACTCCGAATACGCCGGTAGGAAAATTGCTGGAAAGATGCAGCGAGAGCATAGCGTCCGCGTTCCTTGCGGCGCCCGCCCTCGCAAGCTCGATTGCCCCGCCCGGCGGCAGCTCCTCCGCATGCTGAAAGATCAGTCTCGCCTCGCCGCAAAAGTCCGCGCGCGTTTCCAGCAAGCATTTTGCCAAAGAGAGCGCAATCGCCGCGTGCCCGTCATGTCCGCAGGCATGCATCACGCCCGCATTTTGCGAAGCAAAGGGCAGTTTGCATTCCTCCGTAATCGGCAGCGCGTCAATATCGGCTCTGAGTCCGACGACGCGTGCCTTCCCCGCCTTTTCTCCATGGATGTGCGCGATCAGCCCCGTTTTAGTCGGGCGCTCGATTTCCGTTACGCCAATACTTCTGAGCGTTTTTTCAATATACGCCGTGGTTTCGTATTCCTCAAACGACAGCTCCGCATGCCGGTGCAGCCACCTTCTGTGCTCTATCAGTTCCCGTTCTTGTTCGCGCACCAGCGCTTCAAATTCACATGCTTCCATGGTAAAAATCCTTTGCCGCTTTTGTATTCTTCCCAGTCTCGTTCTTATTCGTTTGTGTAGCGCGCCATATAGCTTACAAGCTGCGCGCAGAACGCGCCGCGATCTACATCGATTACCACATCCGCGTTGCTTGTATCAAACTTTTTATCGCTGAACAGGTCCGTGACGGATTTTCCGCAGCTAAGCCTGCCCTGCGTTTCGATCCTTACCCCCGCGCGCCGCGCGCTGTAGATGGAATCGTCCGCGGCATAGAGCAGCGCGAGCGGATCGTGCATACAAACGCCCGGCAGTCCGTGCTTGAGCGAAAAGTCAAGCGCTATCTGCAAAGCATCCGCGATAAAGCGAGCCTGCGCGCTTCCAAGCGCGCCAAGGCGCTTTACATCTTCTGCCGTGAAGTATGCCTTGAGCGTAACGTCAAGTCCGCACATGACCACCGAAATGCCGGAGGACATGACCATCGACGCCGCCTCGGGATCGGCAAAAAAGTTATATTCCGCCGCCGGCGTTACGTTTCCGCAACACGCCGCGCCGCCCATGAGCACGATACGCTTGATTTTCGAGGGCAAATCCTTGTATTTTGTCAATGCAAGACCCAAATTCGTAAGCGGCGCCAGGGCGATAATCTCCAGTTCCCCCTGCGCTTTCAGCGCTTGGCTGTAGATCATATCCCACGCGGGCGTTTCCGATACTGTTCTATCGGTCGGCGGCAGATAAGCCCCGCCCAGTCCGTCCTCGCCGTGGATCAGCGCGCCCGTATGCGGCTCTTTGAACATGGGCTTTTCAGCGCCCCGGCAAACCGGCGCGTCCAGAGCGCAAAACGCGCAGAGCTTGAGCGCGTTTTGCGTCGTATGCTCTATCGTCGCGTTGCCCGCGACACTGGTAACGGCGCGAATATCGAAATCCGGAATTTGCCTTGCGAGCAACAGCGCAAGCGCGTCGTCCACGCCGGGATCACAATCGATCAGGATCGGTCTTTTTTTCATGCTTCTCCTCCGTCATAGCTCGCTACAGCCTCCGCAAACAGATCAACAAAGCCCTGCCTGTCAATATCCATGATACACCGCGCGTTAGGCGCCTGTCCCGTAATGCCGAAGCGGTCGCCCACCGTCATGCCGCGGCAGTATTCGCCCGTTGTCTCAATCTGCACAAACATATCCTGCGTTTTCATCAGCTCGGGGCGGACAAGCGCCGCGACTGCGACCGCGTCATGCACCGGCGCTCCCTCATAGCCGAGCTTCTTATGAAAGCCATAGAAGAAATGCAGCCATTCTGCCACGATCAAGGCAACAGGATTGCCGATCTCGCGGATGCGTTCAAAATCCGCCGGATAGATGATCGCCTTCTCCGTTACGTCCAGCCCTGCCATCGTGATCGGTATTCGAGAGCGAAATACGATATCGGCGGCTTCCGGATCGACAAGAATATTAAATTCGGCGGCGGGCGTCCAGTTTCCGTAGGCAATACCTCCGCCCATCATGCTGATGCGTTCGATCTTTTCCTTAAGGCGAGGATACAGCAGCAGCAGCGCGGCCACGTTCGTCATAGGTCCGGTCGAAACGATCGTCATAGGCATTTCGCTTTTTTCGATCGTCCGCGCCATCAGCTCGCAAGCCTCCATCGAAAGCGGAGCCTTTTTCGGCTCGGGGAGCACGGGGCCGTCTAAGCCGGATTTTCCGTGTACGGACGGCGCGTTCATCTTTTCTGCCACCAAGGGTTTGCTTCTTCCGGCGGCAAGCGGCACGTCAAGACCGATAAGCGCCATGATTCTTCCCGCATTATAGGTGGTCTTATCGAGCGTCTGGTTGCCGCAGCAGGTCGTGACCGCTTTAATATCCAGCATGGGTGAGGCGTTTGCAAGCACCCATGCCATGGCGTCGTCATGACCCGGATCGCCGTCGAGCAAAACCGGTATTTTACGCATATACATTATTTTCCTTCCGCTTTGTTAAGCTGTCTGAAGCGCTTTGCCTTGCGCATCGTGCCGGCGGCATAAATAACCAAGCCCAACACCGTGACGACATAGGGGATAAGTGAAACCAAATAGCTTGAAACGCCCTGCATACCGGAAACCTTGGTTCGCAGCGCCTGCGCCAAGCCAAAGAGCAGCGAGGAGAGCATCGTGCCAAGAGGCTCGCCATGCCCCATCGCCTGCGCGGCAAGCGCAATAAAACCGCGCCCCGCGACCATGCCGGAATTCCAGCCCTGCGAGTAATACATGGACATAAACGCGCCGCCAAAACCCGCCAAGGCGCCTGAGAGCGCGATCGCGATGTATTTGACCTTGAGTACGCTTACGCCTACGCTGCTCGCGGCGTTTCCGTTTTCACCCACCGCGCGGATATTTAAGCCCAGCGAGGTCTTATAGAGCAGCATCCATATAAGATAAACCAGAAGGAAGGCCACATAAGTAAGAATCGCATGTCCTGAAAGAATGTCGCCCAAGATCGGAATATCCTTGATAATCGGAATATTGAGCGTGGGGATAAGCATGTTGGGGCTTACAAGTGCGCCGGTATTGCCGCGCATACCTGTAAACATATACAGCAAAAAGATCGTTCCGCCCGAGCCAAGCATATTGACCGCAATACCGGAAAGAATGATATCGGTTTTCAGCTTGAGCGCGAAAAAGCCCATCATAAGGCCAAGCAGAATTCCAACGACAACCGCGCCAAGCACGCCGATCAGCCAGCTCTGCGTCCAATAGCTGATCAAGGTACCGAAAAGCGCGGAGATCATCATGGTTCCCTCTAAGCCGATGTTGCATACGCCCGCTTTTTCAGCGACGACAGCGCCGAGCGCCGCAAAGAGAATCGGCGCCGTAATACGGATAACGGCAAAAAGAAAATCCGTCTTCAATACCATGTCAAAGAGTTGATTAAGCATGATCCGCGCCTCCTTCGATTACCGTTTTGCCGGCAGCTTCAAGCTTGGCAAGATCGGTCTGCGTATTTTTCACTACGATTTTCTGACGGTAGCGCGCAAGGAATTGCTCCGCGGCAAAGAACAGGAAGATGGCCGCCTGGATAATATCGATCATCTCGCTGGGTACGTCGCAGTACGTCGCCATAAGCTGGCAGCCTTTATTGAGGTACGCCATAAAGAATGCCGCAAAGGGCACAAATATAGGATTGTTTTTTGCGAGGATCGCAATCGTGACGCCCGTCCAGCCGTAACCCGGAAGCTCTTTCCAAAGGAAGGTGTTATAGCGTCCAAGCACCTCGATACCGCCGCCAAGACCGGAGAGCACGCCGCCGATGATCTGCGAAAGTATGATCACGCCGCCCACCTTCATGCCGGCATACTGGGAAAACTTTTGGTTGATGCCGATCATGCGGATGGAAAAGCCCCAGCGTGTACGGTACATGAACAGAGCGACCAGCACAACGAAAACGATCGCCACCACAAAACCCCATGTGAGCTTTGATCCGCCCTCTACAAGCGATGGAATCCTGGCGGATTCAAGAATGGAGTAGGTCTGCGTGGAGCCTTTGCTGCGGTCTGCAAAGTTGTAGTTCAAAAAATGCAGCACGATATACATGATAATGTAGTTGAGCATCAGCGACGTGACCATCTCGCTTGCCCCAAGCTTGACCTTGAGCACAGAGGGGATCAGCATAAGCGCGCCGCAGACCGCCGCCGCGATCAAGACGGCGACAAACGCGTGCAGCCCTGTCGCCATGGGCAGATAAATACCAATCAGCGCAGCTACGAAGCCGCCCGCCATTACGCAGCCTTCACCCGCAAGATTGAACTGGTTGGAAGAAAACATTACGCAGACGGCGAGACCCGTAAAGATCGTCGGAATCATCGCCGCGAGAATCGTATAAAAGCCCGTGGTATTAAACGCCGCCGCGCCGCCCTTCATGGATACGATCGGCCCGATCAAAAGATAGCGAAGCGCGGTTAACGGCTCGTCAGAGCAGAGAAAAATAAAGATTGCACCGACGGCAAGCGCCACAAAGATCGCCGCCGCGCCGCGTATGATCTCAAAGAGCAGCATCCTTTTGTCATTCATGGCACACCCTCCCAATCTCATCCTTGCTTTGGCGTTTCAATCCGAGCATGTATTCACCCATCACCGTATCGTCAAGCATGGAAGTGTCCTCAAAATAAGCGGCTATCGTTCCTCCTTGGAGCACGATCAAGCTGTCCGAAAGCTCCATGACCTCGTTAAGATCCGCGGATACAAGCAGCACCGCCGCGCCGTTTCGGCTAAGCTCCACCAGCTTTTTACGGATGAACTCCGTCGCGCCTACGTCGATGCCGCGCGTAGGCTGATCGGCGATAATAAGATCCGGATCGCTTGAAAACTCGCGCGCCACAACCACCTTTTGAATGTTGCCGCCCGAGAGCATCTTGACCTGCTGCCTTCCGGATTTGCAGAGCACCGCATATTCCTCTATCAGTCTTTCGCTTTCCGCATGGATCGCCTTCATGTTAAAAAGCAGACCCTTGTTAAATTTCTTTTTGTCACAGCGGTCAGCGATAAGATTCTCCTCAATGCTCGCAGCATCCGCGATACCGTAGGTCATTCTGTCCTCCGGCACAAGCGACACGCCCATGCCCCGTATCTCGCTTTGCGGCTTGGAGATCAGATCCGTGCCGTTTACTTCCGCCGTCCCCTGATCCGGCTCGCGAAGGTCAAAGAGAATATCCACAAGCTCCCGCTGCCCGTTTCCTTCAACGCCCGCAATGCCCAGAATTTCGCCGCCGTTTACAGTAAAGCTCACGTCCTTGAGCACC
>CAZNJN010000076.1:505-8885 GCA_964573365.1 uncultured Oscillospiraceae bacterium | reverse complement strand
TGCGAGACCATTACATCCTTGATTCTGTCGTCGTCGCGGATTTCTTCGCTTAACCGTCCGCGGAAGGTATCGCCCTTCATCAGCGTAGGCTCGATGTTGTAATAGCCGTATACGCGCCCGATCTCCTCGGCAATGTCCCAATCCGCCTCAATGCTGCTTTCAATGTCCACGCGGTAGTGCGGAACTTGAATATGCAGCAAATTACCCTTTGCCTTAGCGGAAATGCTGATGCTTGCGAGCATATCCACCATCGACTCGGGCGTAATGGCAGTATTGAGGATTTTGTTGATATGTGCAACGTCTACGTCGATATTGCGATCGTTGAGATCCGCACTGCACACATCGATCACCTTTCCCACGACCTTGCCCGCATGAAGCTCCTCTACCAGCTCGATTGCGCGCTCCAAAGCCAGCATCGCGTTTACAGGTTCAACGCCCTTGATAAAGCGCGCCGCCGCATCGGTCGTATGGCGCAGCTTTCTTGTCGTCGCACGAATATTGCTTCCCTTGAACACGGCAGCTTCAAAAAGCGTAGCCTTCGTATTTTCCGTAATTTCCGAATTTTCGCCGCCCATCACACCGGCGATGCCCACGCCCTTATTCGGATCGGCGATCAGCAGCATTTCAGGGCTTACGGGACGATCCTTACCGTCAAGGGTACGCACAACTTCGCCTTCGTTTGCGTTTCGCACAACGATGTGTCCATCACTCACAGTCGCAAGATCAAAGGCATGCATGGGATGCCCGTATTCCACCATGACGTAATTGGTGATGTCTACGATATTATTGATGGGGCGCAGACCTACGCTGCGCAGCTTCTTTTGCATCCACGCGGGGGAAGGCTCGATGTGCAGATCTGTCACGACGCGCGCGGCATAGCGCGGGCAAAGCTCGCTGTTGAGTACTGTGACGTTTGCATAGTCCGCTTCGTTGCCGACACCCTTTACTTTTTTAATCTCCGGCTCCTTGAAGCGCTGTCCAAGAGCCGCAGCGACTTCGCGCGCCATGCCGATGATGCTTTGGCAGTCCGCGCGGTTTGGGGTCAGCTCAATATCAAATACAACGTCGTCCTTTTGAAGCGCTTCCTGTATGGTTATTCCGAGAGGGTAATTCTCCTTGAGAATCAAAATGCCATACACGGACGCGCCCGGATAATCGGCCTCGGTAAGACCAAGCTCCTCACCGGAGCAGAGCATACCGCAGCTATCCACACCGCGCATCACGGTCGGCTTGATCACGATTCCTCCGCAAAGGTGCGAATTTTCAAGCGCCACAGGAATCAGCGCGCCTTCAAATACGTTTTTCGCACCGGTAATGATTTGAAGAGGCTCTTCTTTTCCGATGTCGATCGTGCAAATTTGCAGCTTGTCGGCGTTAGGATGCTTTTCAAGCTTAGTGATCTTGCCAACGACAACATTGGTGACCTCTTCCATTTCACGCTCAACGGATGCGACTTCAAAGCCGCGCCACATCATCAGTTCAACGAATTTTTCCGTTGTAATATTCCAATCAACGTATTCTTTTAACCAACTCAAAGGCAGTTTCATAATCTCTGTACCTCCTTAGAACTGTTTCAGGTAGCGGGCGTCGTTTTCATATTCAAGACGGATATCGTTGATGCCGTACTTGAGGCTGGTCACGCGATCAACGCCCAGTCCGAAAGCAAACGCGCTCCATTCATGGGGGTCGAGTCCGCAATTTTCAAGCTCGTGCGGATTGGTGACGCCGCAGCCGAGAATTTCAAGCCATCCCGTGCCTTTGCATACGCGGCAGCCCTTTCCTCCGCAGATCGTGCAGGAAATATCGACCTCGGCAGACGGTTCCGTGAACGGGAAATAGCTGGGACGAAAGCGCATCTTGACGTCGTCGCCGAATACCGAATGCACAAAGGTGAGCAAGGTGCCTTTTAAGTCCGCAAGCGTTACGTTACGGTCAACGACAAAGCCCTCCATCTGCATAAACACGGGGCTGTGACTCGCGTCCACTTCGTCTACCCTGAAGCAGCGTCCCGGCATAATAAGGCGGAAGGGCGGCGTCAGATTCAAAAGTGCGCGCGCTTCAAGCGGGGAGGTATGCGTCCGCAATACCACGCGGTCGTTTACATAAAAGGTGTCCTGCATATCGCGGGCAGGATGATCCAGCGGAAGATTCAGCTTGGTGAAATTGTAATCGTCATATTCGACCTCGGGGCCGGTATACGTCGTAAAGCCCATACCGATGAGCGCGTCGCGGATCTCTCGATACGTCTGCGTCATGGGATGCAGTCTTCCCGTCGGAAGGACGCGTTTTCCGGGCGCGGTTACATCGACAGCTTCAAGGGAAAAGCGCTTTTCCAGCAAGGCTTCGCCCAAATTGTGCTTTTTTTCCTCTAGCTGCTGCTCAAGCTCTTTTTTCAGTTTGTTTGCCGCCTGTCCCAGTGCGGCGCGCTCATCCTTGCTAAGCTTGCCCATGGTACGCAAAATCTCCGTGAGTCTGCCGTTTCTGCCCAGAAGCGAAACGGAGAGAGCATCAAGATCAGCCTGCTCCCTGATGGACTGGAGCTTTGAGAGCGCTTCTTCCCGAATTTGTTTCAGTTCGTCATTCATAGCAAAATCCTCCCAAAAATATCGCGCCTTCTCCCAAGGGACGAAGGCGCGTTCGTGGTACCACCCTAATTCGCTCTGCAATCACAGAACCTTTGCCGCTGTAACGGGCTTACCCGGTATCGACTACGCATAAGCGAGAACAAGCTCCGCTTACTTCCCCGATACGGCTCGGAAGTGAACTGACGCGTCGTTACCGTACAGATCGCTCGCAGCTTGCGCGATCCTCTCTGGGGCATGTGTAAACGACGCTTTTCTTCGTCTTTGCCAATTTAGGTTATGATAGCACTTTCTCCTCGCATTTTCAAGTCTGCGAAAGGAAATCGCTCCATTTTTCAACAAAAAGTCTGAGGTCTTTTTCCATCAGCTTCAGCTTCAGCTCGTTTTCTGGCGTAGAGGAAATACCGTTTAGCATCACGGCGATTCTCTGCGCTTGACGCACGATTTCTTCGCTGCTCTTCTCAATTGTTTTCGCATTCTTTGCAGGCACAGCGTCGGTCGTGGGTGTAATTACCGTACCCGCCGCAAGATCGATTTCCTCCAAAAGCTGCGGAATCTGCACATTGTAATTCAAGGATTTGATAGCCGCACAGAGGCTGTTGAGCACCTCTTTTTCGCCGTGGACAAGGAAAACGCGCTTGGGCTTGCTCCCCATATCTGTAAGCCAGCGGATCAGCTCGTCTCTGCCCGCATGCCCTGAGAAGCCCTCTATACGTTCGATGGTGGCGTTCACGCGAATCTCCTCACCAAAGAGCTTAACCTTTTCGATTCCGTCAAGAAGCAGTCTGCCGAGCGTACCCTCCGCCTGATAGCCGGAGAAAATAATCGTAGAGTCGGCACGGAAAAGATTGTGCTTCAAATGGTGGCGGATTCTTCCTGCGTCGCACATGCCGGAGGAAGAAATAATGATGTTGCAGCCCTTTTGATCGTTGATCGCTTTACTCTCCTCTGCGGTCTGCGCGATACGAAGCGTCGGAAACTCAAAGGTTTCGCCGCGTTCGGCAATGCGTTTGGCTTCCTCGTCGTAGTATTCCTCGCCGCATTTGGTGTACACCTGTGTGGCCGCGATACCCAGCGGGCTGTCGATATAAACGGGAATACGCTCCAAGCCCGGCACAAGCTTATCCTTGAGCAGACGCTTGATATAAAACAGCAGCTCCTGTGTCCTGCCGACTGCGAAGGACGGAATAACGATGTTGCCGCCTCGTGCAATCGCGGTTTTCAGCACGTTGGCAAACTGTGTGATCTTCTGTTCGTCTGTGCTGGCCTCATGGTTTCTGTCCCCGTAGGTGCCTTCCATAACCAGGTAATCCGTACCGGCAATATGGTCGGGATCATTGATGATCGGTCGATCGTCACGGCCAAGGTCGCCGGAAAACGCAATGGAGCAGGTTTTCCCCTCTTCTTCGATCCAAAGCTCAATGGCTGCGGAGCCAAGAAGATGACCTACATTTGTAAAGCGGGCTTTCGCGCCCTCAATGACCTCAAAGACCTGATCGTAATGCTGAGACTGAAAATTTTTGATACAGTCCACAGCATCCTGCGCAGTATACAGCGGCGATACGAGAGGCTTGCCCGCACGCTCATTTTTGCGGTTTTGGTACTCCGCCTCCTGTTCCTGAATGTGACCGCTGTCAGGAAGCATGATGCTGCAAAGGTCGGTTGTTGCGCCGGTGCAGATGATTTTTCCGCCAAACCCGCGTTTATACAGGAGCGGAACAAGACCGGTATGATCGATATGCGCATGCGTGAGGAGAACGGCGTCGATTTCAGCGGGTAAAAACGGAAAGTCGCTTTCTCCCAGTTCGGATTTCGCGTCCGAGCCCTGTCGCATACCGCAATCGACCAAAATGTTTTTCCCGGCAAAGCTGATTAAGTGACAAGAACCGGTGACGCACTCTGCAGCGCCGCAAAACTTGATCTTCATGCGTGCTAACCTCGTTTCGTAATGATTTATTATGATTTATTTATCTTTTCCACAACACTTTTTATATTTTTTGCCGCTGCCGCAGGGACAGGGATCATTGCGTCCTACCGTTTCGGTATTGACGAACATTTTTGAAGCGCGAAACTCATGCGTAATCTCCTTGCGCTTTTCTGCGCTTAATATCCCATCCCATTCCGGCAGTGTATACAACCAGTTAGCCTTGCATTCCAGCATATTAAAATACAGCTTTTCAAAATCGATCTTGAGTTCAAGCTTGCTGCCCGGTTTCACGGATTCCAGCTTTAATTCTTTTTTCAGGCTTGTGTTGATACCGTCCAGAAAACCCATAAAGACCATGGAATCCATATGGAAATGTTCCGCAAGCTCATCAAAAGTACCGCTGAGGTTGTCCTTTTTTTCAGAAAGGATTTCCTTGTAGTTTTCTGTTTCCTGGTCAAAGTAGGTTTTCCAGAAAGCGTCGCTTTCCTGCTGCGTGCGTTCCGCCTTTGCCAATTCTTCCCATTCGCTGAAAAGACTCATTGATTTTCTCCTTTATTCTCTGTGTCCGCGTTGTTTGCGGACTGATTCTCTTTTGCAGGATCCGTATTTTCCATGCCGGTGATATTCTGTGCTTCAAGCTCATCCTTCGCTTCGTCATCCGCGTAAAACGGAACGCTCGGCGCTTGCTTCTGAAAAGCAAGCCGGGGAGAGGTCAGCATGAAAGCAATCAGCGTGATAAGCGGCAAAACCATGGCTGGCAGATAGCCAATAAAGTAAGGCGTCAAATACTGAAGCCACGGAACAGAGCCGTAATACTTCGTTTCCCGCATCAAATTTGCCTCGCACAAAAAAGTAACGGCAAAAATAACGACTATCATGAAGATCGCCGGTCCTTTGATCACAAGGGGATCACCCTCGCATGTCTTTTTATAGCTGAGATACATAGAAATCATGAGGTACAAAAAGACCGCGTCAGCCCCATAGAAGCAAATATAAGCTAAAATGGGAATCTGCTTGATAAAAAACACATTGCAGATTTTCAGCATCAGTGCGATCACGCCCGAAAGCAGCAGCATAAGCCAATCCACCGTAAAGCGCTTTTTGATCCATGCGCAATAGGAAGCCGTGCTGTACGCATGATTTTGTAGATACTTTATGTAATAAAGCGACGCCATCGTAATCACGATGGACGCAAGGAGCGTATACCCCCAGTAAACATAATAAAGGATGTTCATTTTTCCTCTTTTCCGCGTTTCATCGCCCTGTAGGTTTCTACCCAGCCCGGTTTATTGCTCTGGCGGTTGCGCGCGATCGCGAAGCAGCCGTCGGGAATGTTTTGCGTGATCGTAGAGCCGGCAGCGGTAAACGCGTCGTTGCCGACCGTGACCGGCGCGACCAGATTGGTCTGGCAGCCGAGAAAAACATCGTCGCCAACGATAGTGCGGTGCTTATCGAAACCATCGTAATTCACAAATACGCAGCCGCAGCCGACGTTTACACGCTTACCCACATCGGCGTCTCCGACGTAGGTAAGATGAGGAACCTTGCTGCCCTCGTCGATATTGGAATTTTTGATTTCAACGAAATCACCGACTTTGCATTTACTCTTGATATGCGTAGACGGGCGCAGATTTACAAACGGGCCGATCTTAACGTCGTCGTCTACCCGCGCGCGATCGCTTACGACGTAAATTAAATCGCAGCGATCGCCAATGAGGCTGTTTTGAAGAACGCAGCCGGTACGCAGATTGCAATTTTCGCCGATGCGGCTTTCCCCCTCGATAACCACGCCCGGATAGACTACTGTTCCTTTACCGATCACAACTGTTTCATCAATCACATTGGTTGCCGGATTCTTGAAAAGCACGCCTTCTTCTTGCAGTCGTTCAATAATTTTGCTTTGCTCCATCGCTTTATTCGTCCACACCTTTCTGTTTCTGATATTCGCTTTGGATAACGTCGTCAAGCAGCTTTGCGATACTCTCTATCGTCACCTTACAGCCATACTGGGGTGTGCGGTACTTGCCTCTAAGCTCGCTGCACAGGTGGCTGCCCATCGATTCTTCGGTCTTGTGTATAAGTTCCTTTGTCAAGCGGGCGATCTCTTTGCTGCCCTCGTGGGCATATTCTTTGACAAAAAGCTCGGAGAGCACCATGCTGCCCGCCGTTACCGCGCCGCAAGCGCTCATTACGCCCATTCCGCCGCCAAATCCGGCGGCAAGCTTTAAGGCGTCTTTTGAAAGTCCCATATCATACGCGATGTTCGCAGCGTTTATGATTTGTTCGGCACAATTCATTTTTTCTTGATTTGCAAAACCCTCGCAAAGGCAGGAATAAATCGTCCTCATATCCATAATCTCCTGAAAAAAGCTGTGAACAGTATAACATAAAAAGCGTGTAACGGGCAAGCCATACACGCTTTGTTGTAAATTTACGGTTAAGAATGCCTTACTAAACGGATCAGCCGTTTACGGCTTGCGCGAGCACCTGTCCGATCGCGTCATGAATGATCAGATCGGCGCGGCTGTCATAGGGCGTGCTGCTTTTGTTGATCAACACGAGTCTCTTTCCTTCATAATAGTCGATCAAACCCGCAGCGGGATAAACCGCGAGCGAGGTTCCGCCTACGATCAGCATATCCGCCTGCATGATATGCTGCATGGCGCCTTGTAATACTTCGCTGTCCAATCCCTCTCCATAGAGCACGACGTCAGGTTTTATTACGTTTCCGCAGACGTCGCAATGCGGCGTCCCCTCGCTTTGGGCAATATACTCCGCCGTGAATTTTTTACCGCAATGCATACAGGTGTTGCGGTAAATGCTGCCGTGAAGCTCATAGACATTTTTACTGCCGGCACTCTGATGCAAGCCGTCGATGTTCTGCGTTACAATAGCGGTAAGCTTTCCCCTTTTCTCCAGCTCCGCAAGCGCATAATGAGCGGGGTTCGGTTTTTTATCCGTAATGAGCAGCGAGGCTTTGTAATACTCATAAAACACGTCGGTATGGCGCATGAAGTATTCATGCGAAAGCAGCACCTCCGGCGACTGACCGTACTTTTTTATCGCTTGAAAAATGCCGTTTTCGCTGCGGAAATCAGGAATGCCGCTTTCGGTTGAAACGCCCGCGCCACCTAAAAAAGCTATTTTTTCACTTTTGGCGATCATATCGCGCAGTAAATCCAAGCTCCTTTGATCCGTGTTCATGTCCCTACCCCCATTGTTTTATCATTTTTGCTGCTATCCGCGTTTGAGTACATCGGCCATATCCGTTTTTTCCCACGGTAAAGCTACATCCGTGCGTCCGAAATGGCCGTATGCCGAAGTTGCTTTGTAGATCGGGCGGCGCAAATCGAGCCTTTCGATAATGGCTTCGGGGCGAAGGTCAAAATACTTTCGTATCAATGCGTCGATCTGTTCATCCGGCATGACGCCCGTTCCGTGCGTATCGACCATGATCGATACGGGATTTGCTACGCCGATCGCATAGGCGAGTTCGATTTCGCAGCGCTTGGCAAGACCCGCCGCAACAATGTTTTTCGCTGCATAGCGCGCACCGTAAGCCGCGCTTCGATCCACCTTCGTGGGATCTTTGCCGGAGAAGCAGCCGCCGCCGTGGCGGCCATAACCGCCGTAGGTATCCACGATGATCTTGCGACCCGTAAGGCCTGAATCGCCGTGCGGTCCGCCGATCACAAAGCGTCCGGTCGGGTTGACATAAATCTTCGTATCCTCGTCGATTTTGTCTGCGGGCACAACCGCCTTGATCACATGCGCGACAATGTCCTCGCGAAGCTTATCCATGGATACGTCGGGATCGTGCTGTGCGGAGATAACCACGGTATCAACACGCACCGGCATGCCGTTTTCGTAT
>CAZNJN010000076.1:0-495 GCA_964573365.1 uncultured Oscillospiraceae bacterium | reverse complement strand
CTGACTTTTTCCGTCGGGGCGAAGGTAGGGCAGTTTTCCGCTGCGGCGAACCTCGGTGAGCTTGCGGCAAAGCGCATGAGCCATCGAGATAGACGCCGGCATAAGCTCCGGAGTCTCATCGCAGGCAAAGCCAAACATCATCCCTTGATCACCTGCACCGGTGGAAAAACGCTTGTCCGTATTGCCGCGCTTTGCTTCTAAGGATTTATCTACGCCAAGCGCAATGTCGGGAGACTGACTGTTGATATGGGTGATAACCGCGAGCGCATGTGCATCAAAGCCATAATCCGGCTTGTTGTAGCCTATCTCAGAGACAACATTCCGAACAAGATTCGGAATATCGACATAGCAATTCGTCGTGACCTCGCCCATGACTAGCACCATGCCGGTAGTGGCAGCACACTCACAAGCCACGCGGGAGTTTGGATCCTCTTGAAGCATCGCGTCGAGCACGGAAACCGATATACGGTCGCAAAGCTTGTCCGGATGACCCTC
>CAZNJN010000075.1:0-8944 GCA_964573365.1 uncultured Oscillospiraceae bacterium | reverse complement strand
CGCTTTATTATTATTATCCTACGAAGGAATCCTTGGTGTTGGAGCTTGCACATGCGAATATCGAGCATATTACGGACATGCTTTTTTCGTGGGTAGATTCTCTCTCACGCGGCGACGATGTGCGAGGCGCGCTGATGAGCTTAGTTGACACGCTTACGGAGGACGGCCTCTTAGGCGGTCTGCATTTGGTTTTGTGCGCTGAAGCCGCCATCGGCAACGCGGAGCTTCGTGAGCTTCTTGCCTCCTCCTACAAGGAATGGACTGTCATGTTTGAGGTTGGCGTACTCAAAATGTCGCCGCAGGATGCCGCCAATATACGCACCAAATCGGGCATGTTTTTTATGATGCTCTCCGGCTGCGTTTTTCAACGTCAAAGCGGGATCGGGAATCCCGACAAAAAGCAGGTTGTAGATTTGTTTATGCGCTAAAAAAGCAACGGCAGGGTTATAAACTGGTAAAGCGCCGCCATGTCAAGCATGGCGTTTTTAATTTCCTGGAAAAATGCTTCGCCATCCATCGTGGGACGCAGATCGGGATTAAAATAGCACCAGGAGAGCTTCCTGCGGTTAATGTATGGTTTAAGCGCGTCCGGCGCGGAAGGGTAATGATCCTTTTTGTACATTTCTCCTACTACCGTAAAACGCGAGAGTCCGGGTGCTGTCGCCAAGTTCAAAAACGTCTGCGGGTCTGCCGCCATATGCGCGCGGATCGGCTGAAGAAGCGCGGACGAGGGCGCATAACAGCCCATGCCGTAGCCATAGCCGGAAGGCTCAATTTCAAAATACATGCTGAAGCATTCGCTCGTCATCGCCTGCGGATGCTTAAAGCCCAGCCATGCGTGATCCCTGTAGGGATCAGCGCCGTGCGTGCGTCTGGCGTCGCGGTAGATTCTAGACTGGATGCTCCCGAGATTTGTATTAAATTCCGGATCGATCTTGAGCATTGTGGGCAGCAGTTCTTTAGCAAGCGCCGTCATCGGCGCTTTTACATGGTCAAGATAACGCTGCTTGTTCGCTTCAAAAAACAGCTTATTATTGTTGAGCGAAAGCTCGATCAAAAATCGGTAGGTGTCGGGATCGAAGCCTTTGAATTCCATCATTCATTCCTTCTTCTTTGAAAAATCAAGCTGAGAGAGTACAAGCGCGAAAAGCACCAGCGCGCAGCCAATCCCCATGCGAAGGTTTAAGTATTCCTGCAAAAAGATTACGCCAAAGAGAACGCCGAACGCAGATTCCGTGCTCATAAAGAGCGAAGCATAGTTGGGCGAAGCATAGCGGATGCCGATATTCATAAGCGTCATCGCGATCAAGGTCGCCGCCAAGCCGCAATAGGCAAGCGCCCAGAGCATATCAAGCGTCCATACGACCGGAAAGCGCTCGAAGCCTAGCGCGGGAACGGCGGCAAAGATCGCGGCAAACATAAGCTGCAAGCAGGAAAACTGAAGAATATCAACGCCCTTTTCATAACGATCCACCGCCATAATTTCAAGGGCGTAAAGCACGCCGCAGGCAAGCGTCATTGCATCGCCAATGTTCACGCTGCTTTTTTCGGGCCATGATAAAAGCGCTATGCCAAGGAGCATCACGAGAACTGCTACCAGTATGCGACTGTCGGGACGTTTTTTATTCAGCATCCAGCCAAAAAGCGGAACAAGGATCACATAGATCGCCGTAATCAGCGCGCTTTTCCCCGCCGTGGTAAACTGCAGACCATAGGTCTGCACCGCAAAGGAAATATACAGCAGGAAGCCCACCACCGCGCTATGCCAAACAAGCTGGCGTGTCAGCGCGCTTCTGTTACGGAAAAGTGAAAAGCTCAGACCCAGGGCGCCGATCGCAAATCGAAATGCCAGCAGATAGTTTACCGGTATGCTCGCGAGCGCGTTTTTCATAACGACAAAACCGCCGCCCCAGATCGCGCCGATAAACAGCAGGGCGATATTCGCCCATATTCGTTTTGTTTTTGCATTCATGTCCATTGCGACGCATTATACCATTTCACAGTAACGCGCCGCAAGTGCGATTTGTGTTTTTATCAGGCGCAAGCCCTATTCATAGAGGGAATAGGCGTCACGCATCCGCTCGCGCATGGCTTTTCGCAGCGTGGGCGGCTCAAGAATTTCTAGCGCCGCGCCGTACTGAGAGGCCCAGCTTAAAAATCCGACGCCCTCCGTGGCCTGCACATACGCCAAAAAATAACTATCGTCCTCCGTATCGCGCCTTAGCACAATATCGCTGCCAAAGCGGTCGAGAATATCGCTGACCAGCCGCATCTGCGCCTTGAGTGTAATGCGCACCACCTCGCCGCCAAACATGTTGAGGCACTTTTTCGCGTAATCCGCTGCGTCAAAGCTGACCATATAGGGCGACACCTCCGAGCAGGGTCTGATCGGTGAAGCTTCAAGCTGCACATTCTGCATACGATCCAGTCTGAAATGCGTTAAATTATCCCTTCCGTCCATGTTGCCGACCAAATAATAACGATCCTGCATCCAGATCATCGCATAAGGGCTTACATGATAGCTTTGGCCGCTTCGCTGCACAACGTTACGCTTGGATATGTCCCGCTTGATATAGAAAAAGCCGATACGGCAGCCCTGCGCGATCGCCAGATTCACCATTTCAATGGTGTGAAACACCTCATCCGTGCCGCATTTTACGCCGCCGAAGTTCGTTTGCCTCCGCCTGTGGTACGCTCGTAAGGGAAAGCAGCTTTTCAATCAATATCTGCGTCCGCTGTTCGCTGATAAAGCCGGCGGCCTGCACCGCGGAGATCAAGAGCCGCAGTTCGCTGCGTTCAAACTCCCGCTTTCCCAAATAATAACCGGTCTTGGTCTGCTGAATATCCATGCCGTAATCCATCAAAGTCTCAATATCCCGATAGATGCTTTTTCGCTCGACAATCAAGCCGCTTTCCTGCATTTTTCGTGCAAGCTCAGGCACGCCCAGACGATGCTCCTCATCCGTCTGGGTACGAAAAACGTCAAGTAAATATAAAACTTTGATTTTTGTATTCCTGTTTTGTACCATTCGCCCGCCATCCTTACTCAAGAGCGCCGATTGCGCCGATTGTTCTCCTCCTGCTTATAGTAGCGAGCCTTATCCTCATACATTGCGTTATCCGCACAGATCACCTTCGCCTCAAAATCCTCTCCCTCATGCCAATAGGCCTCTCCTACCGCCGCTCTGCAAAGCGAATCTACGCCAAACGCGGTCTTAATCTCTTGCGAAAGCTCAACAAACAGCATTTCATCCATTTCCGGCATAATGACGATAAACTCATCGCCGCCTACGCGGTAGATCGTCTTCGTGTGGCAGAGCGTGCGAAGCGCTTCCGCGCAGCGCGCAAGCAGCCGATCCCCCGCCGCATGAGACTGATGATCGTTCACTTCCTTGAGCCCGTTGAGGTCAATGTATAAGATTCCCGCCTTTTTCATGCCCGTCTGATCCAGACGTTCCAAATCTTTTCTAAAGCAGCTTCGGTTCAAAAGGCCCGTAAGGGAATCATGGTATGTGGCAAAATTCAGTCTCTTTTCCCTCTCGCTTTTATCCATTGCAAGATTCAAAAACAAAAATATGTTTTCGGAATAAGCCTTCAGCGCTTCAATCGGAAGCGTTGGATTGTCATAGCCGATCACGCCCTCAACTTTGCCGTCAACACGAAAAAGCATAAACGCCATGCGTTTGATTCCTTGACTGATCAGTCTTTGATAGATTACGGGGCTCTCAAATTGGATATCCTCTGCATTGTCAATACAAATATAGTATTTTTCGCCAACCAGCTTTTCCCAATCATACATTACAGAAAGCTCGATCCTGTTGAGTTCTTCCTTCTGCGGCGGGATACCCGGCGCGCGGTATTCAGAAAAGCAGACGATATAATTCCCCTGCCTGAAAAACGCATAGGCTCTCTCGGAGCGCATATAATCCGCGCTGAGTTTGAGTATCTGCGCAAAGGTCTCGTCGCTGAGCTCCTGCGCATAGATGAGCTTTAAGCATTGGTTGACCATCTGCTCGTAATAAAGCTGCTTTCTGGGCATAAGCACATGCGAAATATATCGATCCACCATGTTTCGCACATGCAGCCGCGAAATCTCCGGATCATGAGCGAAGGTCAAAAAGGCATCCGCTCCTGCGCTCAAGGCTTGTTGCTGCGCGCTTTGATCCTTGTCGCTGATAAAAACGACCGGAATCGTACCGATGTCGCTGTCTCTCTTAAATTCGGAAATCAAGGCAAAGCAGCGCGAATCTTTACAGTCTTTATAGATGCAAACAACACTAATTTCGTTTGTTTTTAATCGTTCAAGCGCACATGCCTCCGCAGACGCATAGAAGTAATCATATTCGTCTGAAAACAGCATGGCTATGCGCTTTTGAATGGTCTGGTCTGACGCCATAATCAGCATCCTGGATTTTTCGTTCATTCCGCCGTCCTTTCGCGTAGAACCTCAGCCACCATTGCTTCTAAATTATTGTACACCAGTTTTGTTCCTCTGGCAAGAAGGAGCAGGCTTTTTGCCTGTTTCATAAGCTTTTTTAAGCTTTTTATGTCAACGTGAAGCTCTGCCTGTATTCTCGGGGCGAAAGCCCCGTATGTTCCTTAAACACCTTGGCAAAATAGCTTGTATTGTTGAAGCCCGTCGCAAAACATATGTCGGTGATTTCCATTTCCGTTTCGCCGAGCAGCTCGGAGGCAATACGCACGCGATGATTGATAAGGTACGAAAAAGGTGCCATTCCAAGCTCGTCATGGAAGCAACGGCTGCATTCGCGCGCGCTGATATTGGCCGCCGACGCGATATCCTCAAGTGAAATCTTTTGCATATAATTTTCGGATATGTACCCCATCATCAAGCGTATGCGCGCATCGTAGGTTCTTTCGCCCGTTTCCTCAACAAGATTTTTCACATGCGCGGCAAGCCGCCGCCATATGCGAAGGATCAGCTCCTTCAGCTTCAATTCATAGCCGTAATAGGGTCGTCTAAAGACGCTGAAGGCTTCACGCAGCGCAACAAGTATATCGAATTGCCACTCGTTGTCGGGTTCAAGCAGAAGCGTATCAAGCGCGGCGCATTTTAAGATTGGCAGCACATACTTGTGCTCGGACGCACTCCCCGGCACGGCAATCAGAATTGGATCTAGCACCAGCGAGATCATTTCGCAGGGCTCCTGCGACTGCTGACGCATGGCATGGATGGTTCCCGTATTGATAAATACGCCCTCGCCAGCGGAGAGAATGATCGATTTATTCTTCAGTTCCAAGCGCATACTGCCCTTTTTTACGAAGCCGAATTCTACGTCCGCATGATAATGCCACGGCACACCACCGGTACTGCTGCGTGTAAAGCGCGTATCGTACATTTCCATGGGGAAGGATGCCGTGCCGCGTTCCGTGGTTTCGCGCAGGTCATTTTCTATCCGAAATTCGTGCTGATTCACTGCGTTTTTTCCTTTCTTTGGCAATATAGTTATAGTTTAAGGCAAAATCCTTATTGTTGCAAGTCGATGCCCGGGATATAATGCACCCATGAAAACGAAAGGAGGTACAGACAATGCTGCTGTACAACATCACGAACGTAGACAAACTTTATTCCGTATTGGATAGCTGCTCGGGCAACGTTGATATGATACTTCCCGATGGTAAGAGCTTTGGCTGGAAAGAAAACCGCGAAGTCGCGATCTCCCTTTCTTCGGCGATGCCCAATACCAAGATGGACAGCATAGAGCTTAAGGTTCATAACGGCAAAGACCTGAACCGGATCATCAGCTTTATGATGGAAGATGAAGCCTGCTAAACGCAGGCAGCCCCCGAGCGGCTGAAACCTATGGAACGGTCGGTTCCTTACAATAAATAAGTTTGCACCGAAAGCGGCCCTATGGCCGCTTTACTGTTTGTCGAAAAAGTGGCTACAGCCCCGTTTTTCGAGTTACACGCTGCACTTGCTCCTTTGGAGCGGTCAGTGCAGCGTGCAAAGAAGCCCTTGACAGGCAAGGGCTTTCGCTCGCGCCGCGCAGGTCGCTGCTCGCGAATTTAGCTTCCGGGGCTTTCGAGCCCCGAAACCCCAAAGACTTTATCGGCAGTCTGTAAAGCGGTTCTATGGCCGCTTTACTGTCTTTCAAAATGATGCAGAAGCTTCTTGATCCGATCCGCAAAATTGCTTCCGCCCGCGCGTTCCTTTTTTTCGGCCTGCGAGGCGTTATTTTCAGCTAGGCGCATGAGCACCGCCTGACTGTCTACCAAGGTTTCCTCGCCCAAGATATGCGCATAAGTGCCATCGCTTCGCATTTGCCGCGCCTTTTGTGTATCAAGTGCGAGCGCCTCAAGAAGACGATGAATCTTCTCGCGCGCGTTTGCATCGCTGATAGGACAGGCGACCTCCACGCGCCTTTCTGTATTGCGCGTCATAAAATCTGCCGAGGATATATAAATCTTTTCGTTCTCCCCGCTTCCAAAGCAATAAATACGGGAATGCTCAAGATACCTGCCAACGATGCTGCGTACCGTAATATGCTCCGTAACGCCCTCAATGCCCGGCAGAATGCAGCATATACCTCGAATAAACAGTTCGATATTCACCCCCGCGAAGGAGGCTTCATGCAGCTTTAGAATCACATCCATATCGGTGAGCGAGTTGATTTTGAGAAGAATGCGTCCTTCCTGCCCTTTTTGGATTTCCTCGTCCATCATGGCAAGAATGGCACTTTTGAGACCATAGGGCGCGACGAGCAGGCGCTTATATGTCCCCTGCAGATTCGCGATCGCCATGTTGTTAAAGAAGGTCTGCGCGTCCGCGCCAATCTGCTGATCCGCCGTCATCAAAGAAAGATCCGTGTACTGTTCAGCCGTCTTTTCGTTATAGTTGCCTGTACCGATCTGCGATAGATAGCGGATACCGTTTTTATCCGACCGAGTAATCAGGCAGATCTTTGAATGAATCTTATAATCGTCAAAACCATAGTACACCTTGCATCCCGCCTCCTCGAGGCGTTCCGACCAGTCGATGTTGTTTTGCTCGTCGAAGCGTGCGCGAAGCTCGATGATTGTCGTCACATCAACCCCGTTTTCCGCCGCCGTACACAAATACTCGATCAGCTTCGCCCTTGAGGCAAGCCGGTAGATGGTTATTTTGATCGATCTGGTCGCCGGATCGTTTGCCGATTCTCGAATCAGGCGCAGAAAAGGCTCCATGCTTTCATATGGATACGAGAGTAATATATCCCGCCTTTCAATCTGCGCGGCCATCGTTTCGTTCTTTTGTATCTGCGCGTTCCGTTGCGGCGTATAGGGCGAAAATAAAAGCTGCGCGGCGGCTTCCGGCGTAAGCTTCTGTGCTAGCTGAAAGCAAAAATCCACATGGATCGGCATTTTGGCGGTATACACCTGTTCGGGCTTGATCGAGAGCTTTTCACAAAGGTAGCTTTTGAATTCCTCGCTGACGCTTTCTCTAATTTCAAGCCGGACGGCGGCAAGGCGCTTCCTTTTTTTGAGCAACTCCTTCATCAGCATACGAAAATCCGCTTTCATTTCGTAGGCTTCGTCCTCCGGATTGATGTCTGCGTTTCGTGTAACGCAAAAAACGCATTTATCCGTGATCGTATAGCTGGAAAAAATATGCTTTACCTTTGCAAGCACGATCTCCTCTGTACAAAGACAGCGAAGCTCGCTTCCGGGCAGAAACACGATCTGGCTCAAAAGCGAGGGCATGGGAATCACCCCGAACACCTTTTTGCCGTTTTCCCGATTTTCCAGACGCATACCCACATGCAGCACGCCGTTTGCTAGATGCGGAAAAGGATGGTGCGAGTCTACGACCTGCGGCGATAGCAGCGGCTCGATCTGGGAGGAATAGTATTCCTGCAGGTATTCCTTTTCCTTTTTTGTAGCATCAGAATAGCGAAGAAGCTGAACGCCAAAGGCCGCAAGCTTCTCTCTCACCGCGTGATAGACACGCTCCCGTTCCTCGTAGAGAGGACGAACGGCGCTGTATATCCGTTCCAGCTCATCGGCGGGATGAAGTCCCGTTTTATTATCCGTCGAATCCGGATCAAGCGATTGCAGATCGAAAATACTACCCACGCGGATCATAAAAAACTCGTCAAGGTTACTTGTAAAAATAGAAATGTACTTGAGTCGTTCAAGCGGAGGCACGGTTTCATCCGCTGCCTCAAGAAGCACGCGCTCGTTAAAGCGCAGCCACGATAGCTCCCTGTTTTGCATTGAAGCGTAGGGTGAGAGATCCTGCACGGCCTTTTCCTCTTTCTTTTTCTCTATTCTATACGATTTCTCCGTTTTTGTTAAGCCCCGCCGCGCGCATTCAAAAAATCCCATATGCAGACGTATCTTTTTTTATAGGTCTATGCTATACTTTTTTTATGAAAGCTACCAGTATTCTCATGCGGCAGGAGATCAAGCTTCTCCAGCCCCTGCTTGGCGAGAGCGTCGAGGCCGCGCGTAAGGCGCAGGATCGTATCGGCGCTTTGGGCGCGCGCGTAATCGGAGACAAGGTGCGTTATATACCCGCGATCGAGGCCAAATATCAGGCTGATTGGGCGGAGCCGGCCTCTTATCGTGAGCATAGTGCCGTTCTGTATCTTCACGGCGGCGGCTATACCGCCGGAACGCTCGAATATGCGCGGGGCTTTGGCGGTATCCTTGCAGAGCTGAACGAGCTTCGCACGCTCTGTGTGGGTTATCGCTTAGCACCCGAAAATCCCTTTCCCGCCGCGCTCGACGATGCGCTTGACGCATATCTGTATATGCTTAAAAGCTATTCTCCCTCAAAGATCGCCTTCGTCGGCGAGTCAGCGGGCGGAGGTCTTTGTTTTGCGCTTTGTCACAAGCTGATCTCGCTCTCGCTCCCGCTCCCCGCCTGTATTACCGCCATATCGCCATGGGTTGACTTAACGCTCACCTTGGATGCCGTTTCGCGCAACAGCGAATTGGA